>JAHDXX010000001.1 GCA_023384025.1 Sphingomonadaceae bacterium | reverse complement strand
CGCAGCGCCCTGCGTCTTGCCGCCCGCCCCTCGCAGCAGACGATCCGCACGCTCACCGCGCGCTTCCCTGCGTTTCCGCCCGGATTGGGAAACCAGTCCAGCGTTATCAATCGCGTGCGCGCGGTACTGTGGGTGCGCTGGTTCGAAGTCGCGCGCCTGGCCGGCGAGATCGGCTCTACACTGGCAAAGTCGACCAGCGGTGATCCAGGGCCGGCCCTCTTTGGCCATTTCGCAACTGAACTGCTGGTCCGCCGTGCTGTCATCGACCGGTCTGCCAAGCCCCTTTGGGCTGACTTCTTCGGCAAGCTATGGTCTGCCCCGATCTTTCCCAAACCATTCCTGGTGGCCGCCGTCGCCGCACTGGCGCTGCTCGGCGAAAGCACGCGAGGCGATCGACACGCATCATTCGAAAATCTTCCGATGGTGTCGCAAGAACCCGTGCGATCTCCATCACTCGCAACCGCTGAAGCAGAAGCGCTGGCAGCATTCGAGCTCGCCGCGTCATGATGCCCGCCAAACTCCTCGAACGCGCCCCGCCCGAGGCTTCACAGCCCGGCCCGGCCACAGGCGCTGCGCAGGCCGCCATTCCGCCTGCTCTCCGCTTTTTCGCCCTTCGCACTCTGGTCAACGCCGACCGCTACGGTCGCGGCATGGCACAGTTCCGGGTCGGACAGTTCGGGACTGGTCCGGCCAGCCCCAGCCCGGCCCATATCGCCGCGGTCAACAAGTTGCTCGGCGCCGTGCACTCCCTCGTCAGGTCCGAGGAGCGGAAACTGGCTGCGGCGGCACAGGCCGTTCGCACCGGCGCAGGTGCAGCCGCAACGCAGGCCTTGCTGACTCACAAGGAGCGCCTGCACGGGATCGCGCAACAGGGCGAGAAGGTGTGGGAGTACTACCTGAACCTGTTCAACCAGCGCACCGGTCCGTTTGGCCAGATGCTTTCCGGGATCGACCGGATCGCCCTGGATTGCTACCGCGCGGTCTATCTCGAGCTTGGCAAGGCGCGCTCGATACCCAGCCCCACTCCGTTCGCCTATGTCGAAACCGGCTTCGGTCCGGCCACCTTCCGCCGGGGGGTCAGGCTGAGCAAGCTCGGGCGGCGCGAGAATCCGTTCCCGCTGGTGATGATCCCCTTCCACCGGCTGATCAATCCATGGTCACTGGGCGCGGTACCGCACGAAGTCGCTCACAACATGCAGAGCGACCTCGGATTGTGGGAGGTCATGCCAAGACGTATCCAGAGCAGATTCGCTGAGCGGGGCCTGCCGCCGGCCGCCGCCTCGATCTGGATGCGCTGGCACAAGGAATCCTGGGCCGATCTCGTTGGTACCCTGCTGATCGGGCCGGCCTACGTCGGCGCACTGATGGACGTTGTCGGACGTTCGGTTGCACAGACCTCGGCCTTTTCCGAGGACGCTGTCCATCCAACCCCGCTGGTCCGCGTTCCCCTCAACCTCCATCTGCTTGAGCGGATGGGCTTCGGTGAAGATGCGAAGTCTTTCCGGGCGGCGTGGGATGCGCTCTATCCGCCCAGCGTGTGGCGAACACTGCCTGAAATCCTGCGCAAGGATCTGCCGAAGCAGATTGAAGCGGCCGTGGAAGCCATGGTGCTGACCCCGATGCCGGAACTGGGTGACAAGGCCATGATCGATGTCGTCCACTACCAGCCCCGCCACGCCCAGGTGACGGCCGAAGGGGCCGAGCGGCTCGAAAGCGGGCTCTCGACCGGAGTGTTGCCGGAACGGTTCCTGATTGGCGCCGCACGCCTGGCACTGGCGCGGGGCAAGGCTTCGCCTGAGGCGATCACCCGGAATTTCTACGCCACGCTGGAAAGGAGTTGAGGCATGTCCGCTCAGACCAACCGGACCGGCAATGACTTCGTGCAGGCGGCCGCCGGCTTTGGACGCGCGAGGGCGCGCTGCAAGCGCAGCCTTGACCGGCTGGCGATGAGTCAGAAGGCCTTCGTCGATGCGCATGGCGCACGGGCAAGCATCGACGATCTCGATGCTGTACTGCCGGGCTTGCAGCAACGGGTGCAGGAACTGTGCGAAATGAAGGTTACTGCGGCCGCTGTAGCCCGTGCTTACCGCCTCGCCAACGATATCCGCCAGACCGTGGTCGAAAGCCCCGTCGCAGGCGACATGCATTCCGAAGCGGAAGAGGAAAGCGGCAATGCCGTCGCTGCCGGCACGATTATCGCCGACCTGCAGGAACTCGCCCGCGCCAACGACGCCTTGCTGAGCGCATGCGAAGCATTCGGCGATGACTTCGAAGATCATGAAGGAGAAGAGACGATGGCCAATACCGCTAGCATGAAGGCGCCTGCGCTGCGTCCAGGTGGCATGTTCCGGTCCGCCCCTGGCAAAGTGCCGCAGGTGCGCGCCAACACTGTCGCCAGCCAGCTGATTGCCAGTCTCGACCGGCTGGGCCTGCCACATCGCGAAGGCACACTCGATGCCGGAGATGAGACCGACGGTCGGCTGACCGAGCAGCTGATCCGCGCCCTGCGCGACGGATACGAAACCTATCCCACCGAGACCGGCATCGCAGTGCGTCGCCGCATTCGACCCACTGGCGGCTTCCGCACGCAGTCCGCAGCTCTGGCGGGGCGGGTTGCGGTTGACGCGCAGGCAATTGCCTTTGCCGCTGAGCAACTCTCGGCGACGCTCGACGGGATCGACAGCCAGTTACGGTTCGTCGAGCGCCCCGGATTGCCGGGCGGAGCCCCTCGAACCCGTCAGCTGGTCGAGCGCCGGCTGGACGAAATCCGCGCGCTTGCCGCTTCACCGCAGGGTATCCCGGTCGGCCAGGCAACCATCAAGTCCGAACAGCTGGCGCGCGAGGCAATCGAGTATCTTTCAGCTATCGGTGTGGAAATCGACACCAGTGCCGAGCGGCTGTGCGGCGACGATGCCGAGCCCTTCGGCGCGGATGCCGTCACACTGTCCCAGAGCGGTGTCGTGCGCGAGGAACTCCGCAGCGAAGTGGTCGAAGTCGGCCGACTGGTCCACACCATCCACAATCGCCTGCGTCGGGCCGCAACCTTCCGCAGCGACGCCGAAGTCGGCTACCGCCTCGAACGCACGCTCGAGCGGGCCGTGCTGACAGCCCGGGCCACACTCGACAAGCTCGCCAGTGTCGACATGGCCGATACCCTCAACCTGTGGGAAAGCATCGATCTGTGCGTACCGGACAGCGCTGAAAGCCTTGAAAGCCTCGGGAACGGTCTTGCCGATAGTCTGGTCTGGCTGATCAATGTCGCCACCCCGTTCGCAGAGCGCGATCGCGCAGCGCAGGATTATGGCCGCATGGCCATGGCCGGGCTGGCCAGCGAGTTGACGACCATCGCCGGTGTGCTCGCCGCGTGCGCCGAGACGCTCCGCGAGTTCGAGCTCGATGGCACCGCCAGCGACGTCGCTGAAAATACCGCCGGCCTTGCAGTCATTGCCCGCAAGTGTGCCGGTTTCGCCAATCGCCTGGGATCCTGATCCCGCACCAGAGCCAAGAGGAGCCAAGACGATGAGCAACGAAGAACAGGGCCCGATCCACACTCTGGCCGAGTACAACGAACTGCTGGCGAAGCTTGAAGAAGTCCGGACGCAGCTGGTTCGCGATGCACGTGACGAACTTGCGGCCAGCCCGAACAGCGAGATCATTGCCGAATGGATTGCCAGCGCCAGCGATCTGCTGACGCAGGCTGGTGCGCTGGGCAATGGCGATGCCGACGGGGGGCTGGCGCGACTGATCGGGCTCGGCCCGGATATCGCCGGTACTGTCGGCGAAGCACCTCCGCCCAGCCTGCTGCCCAACTACGACAACGCGGTCCGCCGCGAGCGAGTCCGCGCAGTTGGCGACCTTTACTACATTTACCAGCACGAACGGGCCGGTGTTTTCCGCGCGATACTGCGACTGCAGAAGCTCTTCCGTTCGGGTGAAGTCAGGCTGTCGGACGGGCCAGGGGCAATGGCGCTCTACCAGTTCGATCGCAAGCGGGTGCTGCGCTACACTGCGGGCGACAGGTTTGCCGCTTACCGGAAGGTGTTCGGCTATACCGATGCCAGTGTACCGCCGGGATCGCAGCCCAATGCAGCCTTCCACGGCCTGCTGAGCAACTTCTGCGAGCACGTCTCGCGCTATTTCGGTGACAAGCGGGTGTCGGAAGTGCTGCGCCCTGACGGCTCGCGCGAAACCTTCGGCAGCATGGCCGTGGTCCGCCGGGCTGGTCTCGATCTGCGACACAACCTGAAGCAGGTCAGCTACGGCCATATCGCAGTGTTGCGAAGCGAGGTGATGATCCTGCTGCGCGAGGCCTTCGAAATCCTCGGCGCGAGCGACATCATCAGCCTGTTTGGCGCGGACAACGGATGGGACGTGCTGGAAGAAATCCAGAAGCGTTACCTGGGCGAAGCATCCAATGCCTCGCAGCGCAGTCGACTGGCGACCTCGGGCCGCAACATCCTGTCATGGCTGGCGGAAGATCACCTCCTCACCAATGTCAGGATCGACTTCGAGGCCTTCCTCGAAGCAATCATTGACGACTGCGATGACTGGCGGACAAGTGCCGAATCCGTCGGCCTTGCAATCATCGATAAGCATAAGCAAAGTAACGTAGTTCCCTTGCGCAAGGGAGCGTAAAAAACATAACCGAAAGTTTCCGATCGCGTTCACGAAACAATTAATCGGGACGGATAAAATTGATTAACGGAGCGAAAATCAAGAGATACGAATCGGTTGCCGGGTTAACTTCGGACCCGGCCGCACCGGCAGTGATCGAGAATCCGATTGATCGAGATTTTCTCGCGCAAGATCATCATCTTGACCGCGTCCTGACACCACGGGAATGCCAGATTGCGATTGGAGTCTACGAAGGCCTGTCAAACAAGGAAATCGCCCGCTCGCTGGACATCAGCCCGTGGACTGTTTCAAGCCACCTGCGCCAGGTCTTTGCAAAGCTTGGAATCACCCGGCGAATCGAGTTGTGCCGAATGTGGCATCATTCAGCGAGCACGGTGGAGGAGCACGATACCCTGCCAATTGGCTAGCAAGGCCGGCCTGGTCGCGTCACAACTTGCATTTATCTGATTGCGCGAAAGGTATTGAACCAGCGGACAGAGGCTATGCTTAATCGCTAGCAAACCTGCGCAGGGCATCCCCCGGTTGCTTTGTGCCAGCTCGTGCGCAAGGCCCCAGGGTCTCCGCTGCCGAATACGACCCGGTCCGGTCGGACCAGCACGGCGTCGGTGCCCGCCGCATCCAGCCAGTTCAGGACTCCGTCGGCAAACGGCCCAAGTTCTGCCAGCCGGGCCCGCTCGATCAGGCTGGCGTCATGCCCCAACATGTCGTCGAGCCGCGCGCCATCCTGGGTCACGGTCTGCGGGAAATAGGCGCCTGCACCGGCGCTATCCGTCATGATCGCTCCGCGCGTTATCGGTGGATAGGCGGGCGGGCCGTCCGGCAATTTGCCGAGAGCGCGGGCAAGGCGGAATTTCATGTCGCGCAGGAACGCACCCCACTTGCTCGTGATGCAGACGGTCCGCCCCATCATGATCGCCATCGCGATGGTCGCGCGGACATGGGGTTCGCGCTCGACCTGATAGCTGTCGAGCAGGCCATCCGGCGCGCCGCCATTCACCCTTGCCGCCAGCTTCCACGCCAGATTGGCAGCATCGCGCAGACCGGCGCACATGCCCTGCCCGGCAAAGGGCGGCGTCTGGTGCGCCGCATCGCCCGCCAGCAGGACCCGGCCCTTGCGCCATTTCTGCGCCACCCGCGCGCGGAACGTGTAGACCGCCTTGCGCTCCATCCGCACCGCCCCTTTCACATTCCAGGGTTCAAGCAGCATCTCGATAAAGGCGTCCTCGCTGACCTGCTCTGCCGTTTCGCCCGGCTTGATCATGAACTCCCACCGGTGCCGTCCTTCCCCCATCAGCACGCACGTGGTCGGGCGTTCGGGATCGCAGATCTGCAGGTTCTCGGCTGGCAAGCGGGCGTAGTCATCGACCAGCACATCCACCACCAGCCACGGCTCTTCGAAGTTCAGGTCGTCGAAGACGATACCGGAGGTCTCCCGCACCGGCGAGCGGGCTCCGTCGGCCCCGACAAGGTAACGCGCGCGCACGACCTGCTCGCCACCGGGCGTGGCCAGCCGCGCGGTGATGCCTTCGCCATCATCGCTGAACCCGTTGAGTTCCCACCGGCTGTGCAGTACCGCATTGTCGTGACCTGCCAGCACTCGCCGCAATGCTGCTTCGACCGAAGGCTGGTGAATCATGTTGGCGACCGGCCATCCGCCCGCCCCGATCTGCTCCGCGCCTTCGAACCGGAGGAGCACGTCGCCCTTGGCGTTGAGGAAATCGTAGCGCGAGGCGCGGCGGCTGCCCGCCATGACCTCGCCCGCCACCCCGGCCTCTTGCAGGATGCGCATGCATTCATGATCGATATGGGCTGCACGCGGCAACGGGTAGATGTCCGCTTCCTTCTCCGCGACAATCACCCTGACCCCGCGCCGCGCGAGCAGGACAGCCAGCGTCACCCCGGTCGGCCCGCCCCCGGCGATGAGAACGTCGCAGTCGAAATTCATCGCCCGAACTCCTTGTGGTAGCGCGGAATGAACAGGTGCCGCCCCTTGATCATCGACGTCATCCAGTCGCCCACAACCATCCCCTGCCCGAGCGGCAGGACGCTTGCCCCGCGAGCAGGGCCGAGCGGGAGCAGGATCGGTGGCACTTTCCAGCGCGCATATGGCGGCAGATCCTCGAGCGTGGTCCCTTGGGCGAGCTTGCGCAGGGTCTTCGCCAGCCACGGGGTCTGGCGCATGGTCGAGACCACCGTCATCCCCTCACCGGTTGCCGCCAGATCACCGATCGCGAATACCCGCGGCAGACTGGACGGACGCAGCCATGCGTCGACCGCGAGCTGTCCATTGTGCTGGCGGACAGTGCCCGGCAGCACATGAGCCGGGGATTCCGCGATCCGCCCACCAGTTGCGGGGACGATCAGGCCAACAAGCTGCGTCCCGTCAGCGAGCGTGACTGCGCCATCGTAAGGCGCGGAGACTTGCGCCAGACCGCTTGCCGCCTGCCCCAGATGCAACGCCACACCGAGTGCGGCCAGCCGCTCGACCAGCCGGTCATGCAGCTTGACAGGATACATCGGGAACAGCTGCGGCTGGTCTGACACCAGTGCGACCTGTCTGGCGGGGTATGCCGCCTTGATTTCGCCAGCCAGCTCGACACCGACTGCGCCCGCGCCGACGATCACGACCTGTTCGGCACCGGCAATTTGCGCTGATACCGCCCGCATCTGCTCGCTGAAATCCGCCGCGCTGTCGGCTTGCGGCTTGAACGGGGCGGCGTAATGAGAGCCGGTCGCGACTACCACCGCGTCGGCTTCGACCTCCGTGCCGTCCGTCAACTGCACACAGTTTGCCTTGATCGCTACTGCGCGCCCCTGCACCACACGGCCACGCTTGAGCAAACGGTCGTAGGGAAGAACGATCCGTTCGAGCAAGGCAGGCTCCACCGCCGCCCGGATCGCCGCGACATTGTGCACGAACGCCTCGCGCGCCTCGATCAGCGTGACGTCGAGAAGTGTGTCGAGCAGGCGGGCCAGATTGAACCCGGCATAACCGCCGCCGATGATCGCAACTTTCATGGCCCCCCCCTTCCTAAGACCGCGCAAGCCTATTCGCCGACCACCAGCACCATGCCGTCCTCGGCCACGGTCAGCTTGCCCTTGAAGTGTTCGCCCATGCCTTCAGTGTACATGCGGCGGACCACGAAACTGTCCGGGTATGGAATCAGGTGCGTGAGCAGCAGGTGCTTGACCCCCGCTTCTTCTGCCTGCTTCGCCAGCGCGATGTTGTCGGCATGATAGGGAATGGTGCGCTCCGCCACTTCCGCCTCGAAGTCCATGCCCAGCGTCTTCATCTGCGGGATCGCACGGCGGACCATGTGCGCTGCGTAGGATTCGTGAATCGCGAGGTCGGCATCGCGCATCGCCTCGAAATTGACCGGGCTGACTTCGGTGTCGCCGCTGACGAACACCTTGCGGCCCTTGTAACGCAAAACATAACCGAGCGCCGGCTTGACCGGATCGTGCGCCACCAGCGTCGCGTCGATGGTCACGCCGTCCTTGTCGTAAACGCGCACCGCGCGCTGGCCTTCTGCAAACTCGACTTCCAGCGGCACACCGAATGCGACCGCGCGGTTCCTGGCCAGATGCGGCATGTTGGCGCTGCGATATTGTTCGTCGAGGGCATAGGCCTGCGCGATGCCATCCAGCACCTGCTTCATCCCGATCGGCCCCTGCACCTCCAGCGGAGTGGTGCGCCCCCAGATCCAGCCCGCGTTGATCAGCGGGGCAAGGTCGCCGAAATGGTCCGAATGGAAGTGCGTTATGAACACCCGTTCCAGCCGGTTGACGGGAATGCGCGATTGCGCGAGGGAATGCACCGAGCCGTCCCCGACATCGAACAGGAACATCTTGCCGCCCGCCGCCACCAGCGTGCACGCTTGCGCCCGCGCGCTGCTGACTTCAGGCGACCCGGTGCCACATACGAGCACGCGGATCCTGTCCTTGTCGTCAAGGAAGCTCGTGTCCGGTTCCTGCTGCAGGCGCGCCTGGATCGCACGGTCCACCAGCCTGTCCCGGTTGAACCATGCGAGTGACCCACCCGCAATCAGCAGCGCCAGTGCCGCAAACAGGACCTTGCGCACCACCGCGATCAGCCTTCCGCCACCATCGTGCCTTCGATATGGCCGAGGCCGTCAATCTCGGTCCGCACCACGTCGCCCGGTTGCAGGAACTGGCGCGGGTCCATCGCTGCGCCAATCCCGCCGGGGGTGCCGGTGAACAGGCAGTCGCCTGGCTCCAGCGTCATCCCGACTGACAGGTGCTCGACCTGCTGCCTGACATTGAACACCAGATGCTTCGTGTTCGAATCCTGCCGCTTTTCGCCGTTGACGAAGCAGCGGATGCCGAGACCGTGCGGGTCGCCCAGCTCGTCTGCAGTCACAATCCACGGGCCCATCGGCGCATGCGTGTCGAAGCTCTTGCCGAGCGACCATTGCGGCACCGCATGCTGCCACATCCGCTCAGTCACATCGTTCCCGACGCAATAGCCGAACACGGCAGCGGGGGCATCAGCGGCGCTGACATGCTTGCCGCCCTTGCCGATCACCGCGACCAGTTCCGCTTCATAATCGGCCGTCATCGTGCCTTTCGCGATTTCGATCTCGTCGAACGGGCCATTGACGCTGGTCTGGGCCTTGGTGAACCACACCTGCCGTTCCGGCGTGCCCATCTTCGATTCCTCGATATGGTCGGCGTAGTTGAGCCCGATGGCAAAGATCTTGCCGGGCCGTTGCACCGGCGCCTCCAGCTTCACGGATGCAAACGGCACCCCGACCCCCGCCGCCGCCTTTGCTTCGAGCTGCGGCTTCAACGCATCCCAGTCGCGGATCAGGTCGATCATCGTGCCGGGCACGCCGGTGTCGATTACAGTCTCGCCTACCACGATCCCGGTCCGGGTCTGTCCATCGGAGGTGTAGGTGCAGAGTTTCATGCGGGGGTTCCTTTGGGCTGTCGGCGGAAGAGGCGCTTCAGGCGCAGTTGCATTGCGGTAACGAAGGCGATCAGGCCGGGCGGCGGCGCGAGCTTGCCTGCCATCATCGGGTGCGGGCTGCCCCACTGGACCGCGAGCAACGCGCTCATCGGCATTTTCTGCGGCGGATCGGCGGCGGTGAACAGATCACCATCGGTCCAGTGCTCCAGTTCGTTGCCGAACGGGTCCTTCCAGTAATCGAACACCTGGCTACCCATGATATGCCGCCCGACACCCCAGGCAGCTTCGCGGTCGCGCGCTTTCAGGTGCTGGTGGCCCAGCATCAGGTCATCGAGATTGGCGACTTCGAAAGCGGCATGAAGCAGGCCGAGTTCGCCCGGCAGCTGCGCGAGGAACAGCGTGTGGTGATCGGCCGGCTTGTTACCCCGGTCGCAGCGCATGAAGGCGCCCAGTGGCACATCCTTCGCCGCTTCCACCTCGTCCGACGTCAGGAACCCGAACCGTTCCTTGTACCATGCCTCGCTGCGGCGGAAGTCGCGCACCTTGAGCACGGCATGGCCGATCCGGCGAACGTGGGCCGGGGCAGGCTCAAGGCGCACGCTCGCCCGCTGCCGGGGGCGCTCTGCCGCCGTGTTGCGTGGTGGATCGGCGAACGGCACGGTCGGCGCCTCGCACGCCTGGCCCGCGACTACTTCGACCCGGTATCCGTCGGGATCGGTCAGCCGGACGATCCGCCCGCCGCCCGGCTCCGCCAAATCTTCCACCGGTACGCCTTCCGATGTGGCCAAACGTTCAAGGTCGGCGACGGACTCCGCCCGCAGGCCGACCGCCAGAAAGCGTGCCTCACCCGGCTCGGTCACGTGAACAAAGGGGCGGCCATCGGTCCCCCGGCCATAAAGCCGCCCGTCCTGCTCGAAGCAGGACAATCCGAAATCCTCCAGAAATGCGCGCATTGCCGCCAGATCGGGCGCGGCAAAGCGCACATGGGCAATGTCTTCCACCCTGATGACCGGCATCGCGCTCTCCCTGCGATTCGTATCTGACTATTTGGTCATAATGATTGCAATTGACCGTTTAGTCAAGTAGGCTTGATGGATGGCAACCCGACCCGCCCCGCGACCACGCCCTGCCCGAACCTCCCGCACCCGTGCGGCCCTGCTCACAGCCGGGCTTGACCTGATGGTCGAGCGGCCGATCGACGCGATCCCGATTGACGATTTCGTGGCAGCGGCCGGCGTAGCCAAGGGCAGCTTCTTCAACCACTTCGCGGACAAGAAGGACTTTGCCATCGCGGTCGCCGAAGAAGTGCGCATGGCCGTCGAAATGGAGGTTGCTGCCGCCAATGCCGGAATCGCAGACCCTGTCGAACGGATCGCCGGCGGCATGCGCGTCGCAGCCCGGTTTGCGCTCGACCATCCCCGGCGCACGGTCGTGCTGCTGCGCAGCCAGACACCGGCGACGGCCCGCGCACACCCGCGCAACAAGGGGCTGAAACAGGATATCGATGCTGCCTGCGAGCAGGTCCTCTACTGGCTGGGCCTGTGCCAGATCCTGGTGATCAACCTGGTCGAGCAGCAGCCCGGCCCGGCAGAAGCCGCGCAGCGGCTGTCCGACATGCTGGTGCTGGGCCTGACCGGACTGGGGGTGCCAACCGAACACGCCGCAGCACTTGCCTGTCCTTCACGGCATCTTCGCTGACATATAAGAATGGTGCCAGTGGACTCGAATTCCTCTCGGAACGTCGCAAAACTGCGAGATTCTTGACCTTGGCTAATTGAGCAAGGCCCCCGTTGGCGCCCCCAAATGTATTATCCTGCCCCCAACCGAGTGACTGAATTGAGGACCTATCCGCGCGCCTTCGCCCACTCTTTCCAATAGGGCATTAGCTCCTCGGGCAGGCTGTTCACAAACTCGTGGCCCAATGAATAATGAGGCATCGCCTCGGCTACCGCATCGAGCAGCGCCGCTCCCTGCACCGTGTCCTTGCGCCGCTTGAGCGGGTTCCGCTTTGCCTGAGCACCCAACCAGAGTTTGTGGAGCGCGAACCAGCGGGGGTCAGGTGCGACGATACGTGCCGGGCTGCCATCACGACACGGGACGACCTGGTCTACCCGCCGACCCGGCAGGAGCCATTCCTGTTCGGGAAGCGGAACAGGTCGTGGCCGATCCTTCCCGGCAAGCGTCGCAACGCGCGATGGTGCGACCAGCACTTCGACCTCATAGGCTTTCGCGTTGCGGGCCTGAAATTCTCGTTCTGTGTTGATCGTGAACGTCGGATCAACCGCTTTGAGCATGTCCCAAAGCTTAGTTCCGTCTTCAGGTTCGTCAGCCGCCCAGGCGAGATCGAAGTCCTCTGTTTCGTCCGGCACGTCGCGGAAAGTGCCCGCAGCTTCGAGCGCGTAAGCGGCCATCGCGTTTGTCCCGACCACAAGCAGATGGCTGCCGAGAAGATAGCGCCTGTCTGCCTCTCGAAGGATAGGGCCTGCGTCCGCCGAAAGGAGCGGCAAGCGCAACGCGCGGGCAATCCGGCTGCTCTCGCCGAGGGCATCCCGCGCCCCGTCACGGCGCTCCTTCAAAGCAGCCTTTGCAGCCTTGTATTCCTCAAGCTGGGATTGCTTATCATCATCCCAGGCACCGAGACTTTTCCCGTTCCCGCTGCGATCGAATATCTCATAGAGATACTCGTAATCGCCGACCTTCTTGCGCCTCAGGTCGTATGGCATCGCATAGAGTTCCCGCTCGGTCTCGATCCACGCGTCATAGCGCTGGCGCATGTTGATGAGCGCGCGCTCCTGTTCGGCAGAGAAAGGTTGGATCACAGCCATCGCCGCGATTTATCCCACAAATTTACAATTTTCAATAAACGCGGGATAAATCGAACAAGTGCCGCGCAAGGTCACGCTCCTCTACGGTCCATGAAGCAGTTTTCGTTGTGCCAATCGAGGAAGGCAGGATCAGGATCGAACCGGATTGCCGAGCGCAAGGTCGCATTCTCGAATTGCTGGAAGTAGTCGCGCGTCTCGCGGCTCTGGCTTTCGCGCAATTGCCGCGAAACACGTATGCGCCGTTGGCGATTGACCGTGATGAGCCCGCGATCAAATGCGCGATCGAGTGTCGCTGAAAGCAGCAGGCCATTGGCGGGGTTGTGCCGGTTGTCGCTGTCCTTGCCCCATGGCTTGATATGGCTTGCCGTGAGCAGGCGCGGATCGGCGATGCCGGTCATGCAGCAGGTCTCTTCGTAATTGGCGAGCACCGCGCGGCGGAAGAAATCCTGCCCGACGCGCTGGTTTACAAGCGCCTGTGTAGTGGACTCGCCTTGGTAGGGTTCGAACCGGAATTCACTGCGCTTCTCGTTCAGGCGCGCTGGCGGGGGTGGCAGCTCGAACTGCCGGACCTGGGCAGTCCACAAGCCTTCCGCCCGCGAGACGAGACCGGTCCAGTCTTGGCCGAACTCGGAATAGGTGGCGCGATCCAGCTTGGATGCGCCGTCCAGGCCTTTGCGTCCGCTGTCGGTAATCTTTGGATCGAGGCTGGCGAAATTGCACAGCTTCATCGCGACCGAACCGTTCGTGCGTCCGAGCGCGGCGGCAAGCTCTTGGATTTCCGGATTGCCCGAGTGCAGCTTCCCGAACGGCAGCTGAAAGTAGAGATACAGCGCGAGCACCGTCTCCTCTTCGCTCCAGCGCTTCCGAGAATTGTCCTCGATTGCCATGGCGAAGGTTTGGGCGAGAGTGACCCAGGGCGCAAGTCTGGCGATTTGCCATGCGTTTGGATGCCTTTCGATCAGGCCGCATCGTTCTTGAGCACCCAACTGGCCGCACGCGGTCAGCTTTCAATGTCCTGCCCGCGCCGGTTTCCCCCGGCCTCCGCTGGGGTCACCCGTGTTGGACATGAAACCTGCCCTTGGCCGTGCGGCCTTTCTCTTGGTGCAACGAGCCACCAGACACGAAAGGAACTCATCATGGCACGCAGCAATACCGCACCCGCGCAGGAGACCAATCCGCCGGACTTCCTCGCTTGGCATGTTGCCAACAAGGGCGATAAAGGTTTCTGGACCCGCATCGGAGCCGCGTGGTTCCACCGCGATCGCAAGGGGCTTTCACTTCAGCTGGAAGTGGTGCCGATCATTGGCCGCATCGTCCTGCGTACGCCGCTGGACGACGAGAAGAAGGAACCGGGCGCTTAGCGCCCGGCCATGGACGGCGCTAGCCACCAATGACCGGTTATCTTCAAACAGCTCGAAACAGGGTTGGACTTGCGCGGGAGTTCAGGGCAACCAATGCGACCGGGTGGAAATTGCGGCACCAGCGGAATATGCTCTTCTCCGTTGGGTCATCTGCTTTCAACAAGAGACGCGATCATTGAAGCCAAGCGACGTGACATTGCAGATTGATGAGCTCGAAATCATATTCGACCGATCATTGTTTTCCAGTTTCTCGATGCGCATCGCGCCCGGCGAAATTGTTTCGATCATTGGAAAGAGTGGGGTGGGAAAAACCTCGATCTTGAATGCGATCATGGGTTTGTTGCCACCCGGATCACACTCAGGTGTGATTGACCGCCCAGAACGAGTGGCGGTGGCATTTCAAGACGATCGACTCTTTCCTTGGTGCGATAGCCTAGGCCGTGTTGACAAAAGGGATTCCCATTTGCCCCGAGTTCTGATTCAAGACTGCTTTTTGAGGAGCAGTCATGGGTCGTGGAGACTTGTCGGATGCGGAGTGGGAACTGATCGGGCCTCTGTTGCCGCCTGAGCGGGGTCGGTGGGCGCGGCCAGCGGGCGATAACAGACGCTTTCTCAATGGTATGCTCCACGTGCTGAGGGTCGGCTGCCCCTGGCGCGACATGCACGAACGATACGGCAAGTGGAATTCGGTCTATGTCCGGTTCCGGCGCTGGGCCGAACAGGGCGTCTGGGATGCCCTTCTGCAAACACTGGTCGATCTGGGTCTAACCGACGACTGGCAGCACATGATCGACAGCACTTCGGTTCGCGGCCACGTCTCGGCGGCGGGCGGAAAAGGGGGGCAGTTAAGAACGCTCTTGGTCGATCACGCGGCGGCTTTACGAGCAAAATGCACGCCCGCTGCGACAATCAGGGACTGCCTCTCGGCTTCATCCTGACCGGCGGCGAGGCCTCCGATTACACCGCCGCCGAGCCGCTGATGGCGATCCCCGTCACCACGCCCAAGGCGCTACTGGCGGACAAGGGGTATGACGGTGATCGCTTCCGCGAGAGCTTGCTGATCCGGGGCATCCTGCCGATCATCCCGCCCCGCTCGAACCGCAAGGTGCCCGAGCATCCCGACTATCGCCGCTACCGGGACCGCAACCGCGTCGAGCGCATGTTCGGCAAGCTCAAGCAGCAGCGCCGCATCGCCACCCGCTACGACAAGACCATCCTGTCGTTCGAGAGCTTCCTCAACCTCGCCGCCGCTCGCCTATGGCTGAAGTCTTTTGTCAACACGGCCTAGGCGATGCCAGCGATCAACGTGACATTCAGAGCTGCCATCTTAATTGCATGAGATCGCAGCCTTGAGCTCATCCAGATAGTCGCTCCACCACTGAGCCATTTTCACACGCTCATCCCAGTAGTTCCCGCGATTATAGACCCCTCGAATTGCGTTGCTATCGCCGTGAGCCAAAGCGCGCTCGATCGCGTCGGGATGCCAAAGCCCGCTCTCGTTGAGCAAGGTCGAGGCAGTTGAGCGCAACCCATGGGCGGTCACTTCATCTTTGGTGAACCCCATACGCCGAAACGCCGCGTTGATCGTGTTCTCGCTCATGGGACGTTGGCGCGTATGGAACGCCGGGAAGATGTAGCCCTTGCTGCCAGTAATCGATCTCAGCTCTCGAAACAGTTCCAACACCTGACGTGATAGCGGCACCACATGGGTCCGGCGCGCCTTCATCCTGCCTTCCGGAATTGTCCAAGTGGCCTTGTCCCAATCAATCTCGTTCCACTCGCCGTGGCGAAGCTCACCGGGTCGCACAAAGACATGGGGCGCGATCTTCAGCGCGAATTTCGTCGCCGGGTAGCATTCGAAATCATCGATAGCGCGGAGCAGCCCGCCCAACTTCTCGGGATCGAGGATCGCCGCGTAGTGCCGTGCCTTTGGCGTGACCAATGCGCCCTTTAGGATCGATGTTGGATCGGTTTGGCACTGGCCAAGCGCGGCTCCATACCGGAACACTCGGCTTGCGAAGGATCGGCACTTCTTCGCGGTTTCGAGATTACCTTTGGCTTCAAGCTTTTTGAGCGCCGCCAGCATTAGCTGCGGATCGACGTCGTTGATTAGCATATTGCCGATTGCGGGCTTGAGCAGTTCGAGGAACCAGCGCGCCTTGCGCAGCGTGGCTTCCGCCCTGCCTTCGGGCACCATCTTCTCGTCGATGTACTTGTTGGCGATGACCTCGAAGGTGTTTTCCGCACCCAGCTTGATCCTGGCCTTCTTCCGCTTCCGCTCCAGCATCGGATCGATGCCATCGGAAACCTTGAGCCGTGCTCGGTCGCGAAGCTGTCGCGCTTGCGACAAGCTGATCTCTGGGAACGCGCCAATGGGTAGCTTCTTCTCCTTACCGCCAAAGCGGTACTTGAAATACCAGAGCTTCGAGCCGTTCGGCTTCACCAGCAGCAATAGGCCCCGCGAATCGTATTTCTTGTACGACTTGTCGGCAGCCCGGAAGCCTTTGATTTCCTGCACATTGAGGCTCATTTGGGGGCCTCACTTTCGTGCGAATTGGGGGTTTTTAGGCTGGAGCCCCCAGCCGAGGCCCCCAGAGACGTTGGAACAAAGCGGAAAAAAACACGACCTCGCTTTCTGCGCAAGAGGTCAAGAATGGCAGAATTCCGCCATTTCTGCAATGTTTTGGAACGTTCTGATGAGAACAAATGGTGCCCAGAAGAGGCGTAGAACTTTTGTCTCAAGCAATTCCGGGACGTCTCTAACTACACTGTAATTTCAGAGATTTGTCTTGTAATGTATTCGCAGTCGGTCGTTCCGGTTTGCCTGAAATCCCAACATTTTGTGGGAACGAATGTGGGATCATTTAGACGGGGACTCGAACCAATGCCACTTACAGCACTCAAAGTGAAAAATGCGAAACCCGGTAGACATGTAGATGGGCGTGGCCTTTGCCTATACGTGAAGGAGAGCGGCGCTCGCACTTGGGTGTTGAGAATGCAGCACAACGGAAGACGGCGCGACTATGGCCTTGGATCAGCGTTGGACGTTTCCCTAACCGAAGCAAGAGAGGCAGCCACCGCTTTACGCCGTCAGGTTCGCCTTGGTGTCGATCCAGTGGCTGAACGGCGCAAGTCACGCATGGTTGTGCCGAGCTTCGAACGCGCAGCTCGTGAATGCTATGACGCTTTGAAGGAGGGCTGGAAAAATCGCCGCTACGCCAACTGGATTTCGAGTTTCGAAAATCACGTCTTCCCATTGATCGGATCGAGGCCGGTAGATCAGGTTGACAGCGCCTTGGTCGTTGAGGTGCTGACGCCTATCTGGCTTGAAATTCCCGAGACCGCGCGCCGCATTCTGCAACGCATCGGTTCGGTGTTGGATTTTGCACATATCAAGGGATGGCTTGAGGAAGAGGCGTCGCTGCGGTCGGTTCGCAAAGGCTTGCCACGCCAGACCGCCAAGACCGAGCACTTGAAGGCCATGCCTTATGCCGAAGTGCCCGCCTTCATGGCGAGGCTCGCTGCTGCATCGCCGACAACCGGGCGCGATGCACTGCGCTTCACGATCTACAATGCGGTGCGTTCCAATGAAACGCGGCTAGCGGTCTGGACCGAGTTCGATCTCGATGAGGGCATCTGGACCATTCCCGGTGAACGGATGAAGGCGCGCGAGACCCATGTCGTTCCGTTGTCCGCTTCGACCATCACCTTGTTGCGCAGGCGTTGGAAAGAAAGGGTGTCGGACGACGATCTGGTATTTTCAAATGACGGAGAGAAACCCATCAGCGACATGACGATGACTAAGCTAATGCGCGACGACGGAATCAAAGGCGCTACCGTTCACGGCTTCCGCTCCGCCTTTACAGACTGGGCAGCCGAAAGGACCGACTTCCCAAAGGAGGTCGCGGACAAGGCCTTGGCGCACAAGCTGGCCAATCAAGTTGAAGCCGCCTATCGCCGCACAGACTTCTTCGACAAGCGGCGTGAATTGATGGCACGGTGGGCAAAGCACCTGGATAGCCCACCTGCCACCATCGAGACGAATACTTCCCCTAAAAGCGCTTCCGATTGACCAGTGCGTGCAAGCTGGCGGTCGTAATCCGCGTTGCCTTGCCGATCTTGACAGTTTCGAGTTGGCCACTGGAGATCAACTCATAAAGTTTCGTGCGCCCGACACCGATCATGCGGGCAGCGTCATTGACCTTGACACAGATCGGCTCGACAGGTTGCTGCGCACTCATTCAGCCGGTTCCTCTTCACGATAGTGCGCAGGATTGGCAATCCAGCGATTGATTGCAGATTCATGCCAGCCTGCGCCGTGGACGCTTATCTTCACCTGTGAAGGGAAAGTCCCCTCGGCAATCTTGCGATAGATGGTGGAGCGAGAGAGACCTGTACGGTCGAGCACAGTTTTCAGTCGGATGATCCGTTCGGTATTGGACATTGGGCGTTCTCACACATTGACATTGGCAGCCCCTCTTCGGAACATAATGAGAACATTATTGCTTAGCTCAAGGGTCAGTCGGAGTCAGCTCTTCCGCAGGTCAAGCTGAGATTGCTGAAATTGGGAAGGCTATGGATGCACCGAGACATGTGTAGACATCTGAAACAAAATTTCGACGCAATCGAAATATTTTTCTGTCGAGCGCCCTTCGGTGGCATCGGCGCAAAATAACGCTCTCACAAACCAGATTCTGCACCTGCGATACCGAGATATGCGCGCGAATCGCTCCCGACCCAGTATCATGAGGGAGGGGCAAACTTTCTGCCCTCCATGGGAGGGCTTCTTAGGGCGAGATAAGTTGCGCACTGCCTCAAGCTTGCCGCAGCGAATTTTTCCGTCCAGTCACCTGTCATGCCACGCCCGACCCAATTGCCTGCCAGACCAACGCTGACAGAAACCCAGATCGGTGAGGCGAGCTATGTCGGAAGCCCAGAACACAAGGTCAAACGTTGGTGGGGTGGGCTTCCACAAGCATGGGAAGATGCTAAGGGGCGAGCAAGCCGACCAAAAAAGCAGCATACATCGATTTGCAGGATGGTTAGCAAGAAGGACCGCGAGAAGGCGACGGAATGGGTAAGAATTGCGTTGAGGCAGGGGCAATTTCGCTATTTTGAAGGTGATAAGACTTATCCAAAGCACATATGGTACAAGGATACTGAAGGGCAGCATTGGTTCGGATTCGCGGTGAACCAGATTGCTGGCACCTACAAAGGTTGGCCAATTGACGAGGCGGAAAAGCGTGAAATGTTCGATTAAATGGCTGGATCAGGCAGAGAATGCGGCGCCAGAGGAGCGCGCGACTGTTGCTGATTTCACGCTAGAGTTGAGCGGCCAAAACGTCACAAAGCACCTCATTGACAACGTGCTTGGCGAGAGTGTGACCGTTGCGCTTTACGGCATTGCATCAGGTTTGGCTCACGATTGGTGGAGCATATTCGGCGCGCGCGACCGAGTTTTCTCATTTAGAAAATACCGGACAGGTTACCTTCTCCCTGACCTTCGCTTCAGCTTTGATGGCGCAATTTTCGATATAGCCGCTTACCAAGTCGCATATTCCGACCCAGATTTGCGATTTTGGGGAGGAAACAGCGAATCTCTAAGTCGCGATGATGCCGAGGCATTTCTTAGTGAACTGATCGAAGAGGTCTTGGAGCGACTGGACGATCGTGGTTTGGACAAAACAGGTGCAGCACTTCGCTGGCAACGAGTGAAACGTTCGCGTCAATCGCAAGAACGTGAGTTCTGCGAAGCTGCCGGCGGCTTAGGCCTAGACCCGTATCAAATTGCGGACGATGCAGCCAAATTTATCGAAGGTGCAGAGAACGTTTTCGACGACGAAGCGCTAATCGAGTTTGTATCAGGTGCTGCGGAAGTTGACCAAGAGCGTCTCCTAAAGTGGGTTGACCGCATGGTTGGGATGAAAGGCTTCCGTTACCGCCTCTCTGATCTTCGAACGATCGTGGACGTAGCTCAAAAGGAAGACCCGAAGCGGCTTAATGAACCCGCTTGGGCGGTTGGATATCGTCGCGCCAGAGCAATCAGGAAGCAATTGGGAATCGCGCAATCCGACAGGTTCCGTTCGATGTTTGAAATTGCACGGAAATTTGGCGCACCAAAAAATTACAATCTTGCTCCCAAGGTGGATGGGATCAACGCGCTGCGGCGTGAAGCAGAGAATGGGATCGACATTCACGTCCGGAATCACGGTGAATCCGAAGAAGCAAATGTGACGAACCGATTTGCTCTCGCTCGTGCGATCGGTGATGCCGCGTGCTTTCCTAGCCCTTCAACTGCGCCCATCAATCGGCTTCACAACGCCTACCGCCAAGCAGCGGGACGAGCATTTGCGGCTGAATTTCTTGCTCCAATTGACGAAATTCGATCCATGCGGGATGACGAACGCGATATCTACTCAATAGCCTCTGAGCTTGGCGTTTCGTCGATGACCATTGAGCACCAGATCGAGAATAGCGAGCGCATCGAAGAGGCTTGCGCCATCCCAGCGTGAGCGATGCATTTGAACGATGACCTGAGATCGTTCGCTTCGTAGGCGTGCGCGTTATGGTTTAAAACGGTGATTGATGTAGTCGGTTGTGCCCGCACCGCTCAGCTCTGTCGTTGCATTACCGCCACGGACGAAGAATCGCTGTTCCTTCCCATCCTTCAGAAATGCGGCCTTTGGCCCCGGCTCGCAACGGACCATAAGAACCCGCTCATCTTCCTGATCTTCGAAATGCGGATGGACGTAAGGCAAGAAAACCTCGCCGATCCTGTCTTTGATGAGGTTGACAAGATGCAGCCCCATCTTGTCTTCGTTGGGGAAGCCATCGGCACCGATGCCCAGGACTTCGCCATCATCGGCCACGCCAATAAGCAGTGTGCCGCCCTTGGCATTGAGAAATCCGGCAATAGTCTTGAGCGCGGACAGATGCATCTTCTCATCCGGCTGACCGGTGTGGAGATTGATGCGAAGAGTTGACTTAAACTCCACCGCGCCGGTTTCGCCGCCAGCGATCAATTCAGCCACCGAAGGCGGCGCAACTGCATCAATGGCAGCATCACCGCGCAATTGCTCCCATGCCCGCCTAACGACTTGTGCCATGCGGAGCCGCCGCTCGACCAAGAACTGATCATAGGGCAATTCCCACCAGAGGTGCGGAAGAGCGTGAAGGCTATAAACCCGTTCGCGCTCTGACGCGGTCATCTGCGCGTCGAGCGCAGGGACATATTCTGCCGGGGGCTGTTTTCCGATCTTGATATTCTCCGGCCATTCGACCGGAGCAAAGTTGGCAATCTGGTTGATTTGCTTGAGATCGGTAATCCCCTGCCCTTCGAGATAGGCGCGGGGGAACAGATGGTGTTGTTCCAGCGACGCCTTCGATCCCTTGATCGCGGGGTCAATCATTGCGGCCAGTTTCAGGGGGCTGAAAAGCGCGGGCGCGTCCAGCATGATGAGCGAGGCCTGGTAGGCGAAGAGCGTCGGGCTGCGCGAAGCCGAAGTTGCGAGCTGACTGGGCAGCGTGATTTCCCAGTAGTCGTTTGTCAGCGTCGTGTCGCACATCTCGCGAAGCTTGGCGATGAATGACTCGATGCCGAGATCACGGACCTGAGCAAGATCGGCTTCGAAACGAGTTTCCGGCGAGCTGGTGTAGCGCCCTGTCATCGCCGACATGAAATAAAACTCGGCAATCGCCTGTCGCATCCGAGTGCGATCAATGCCGTAGTCACGAATGCCGATCAGGTAGAGGACGTAGCTGAAAATGATCGCTGCTTCCGAGCTGACCATCTTCTGCCCACGGTAGCCCGCCAGTTTTAAGGCATCGAGGAAGTGATGCCAGTTGGCCAGGTTGAGAACCGCCGACTGGGCTTCGCGCATAAGTGCAAATTGACCCTCGCGCTTGTCAGGGTTGTCCACGCCGGTCGCGGCATCCTTCCCCCGTAGCGCGCCATAGACATTAGCCAGCCGCGCCCGTTTGAGCGCCAATCCCACAGTCGCGCGCAGCATCTGGTCTGGCGACGGCTTGATGAAATGGTTGAACGGCGATGCCTGCCCTTCGCTGGGCACCGTGGCCTGAAGCGAGAAATTCTCCAGCTCGACCCGACCTTCGTCCCAGAATACCGACATCAACGTCATTATGAAGTCTGCCTGGTTGAGCGCCTTGCCCTTTCCGTTGATGCGCACGAAAACTTCGGCGATGGTTTCTTCATCGACCGATGACGCGAGGGTCAGGGCGACGAAGTTGTAGTTGGGCAGATTGCGAAGGTGATCGATGGCATCCTCGATAGCCGCCTCTTCGTCGTCCGAGATTTCCCGAATTTCCTTGAGCTGCGAGAGAAAGGCCTTGCGGAAAGCACCGGCCTTGAAGTCCGGCGTCCAAAGCACCGAAATATCAGGGATGAAGGCACGGTCCTTTTTGATCGCAGCATCGGCGACATCGAACCGGCCAGACAGCGGGTTGAAGGCAATCTGGATGCGCTCTTTCTTGAAGTTGGAGCGGAGGACTTCCATCCCCTTCACAACAGCATAAAGCGAGGTGAGGCGCTGCTGGCCATCGACGATTGCGAGTTCAGGGACGGACTGCTTGGGTCCAGTTCCGATGCTCTTCAGGCCGCCTTCAGCACCGGTTTTCCAGAACAGCAGGAAACCGGCAGGGTAGCCTCGATAGAGGGAGTCGAAGAGATCGCGGACGTTGACGTTCGGCCACACGAACGGGCGCTGCAATTCCGGCAGGCCGATCTTGCCCATATCGATATCTTCGATCAGAGATGAGATCGGAACATTGCTGGTAGTAAAAATCGCCATCGAAGAATTGCCCCTTGCCGATCAATCTATGCTGTCAATTGGTCCGAAGAAACGAACGAACGATTGAGTCCGCTTCTCCTGAGATTTGCTCCTCCAACTCGTTTGCTTCGGAAAACAGCTTTGCGGCCCTCTCCATGCCATCACCTATCCGTGCTTCTTCAGCTTCTGTGAGCCTCGGAATCGCCATATCTTTTATGTCATCGACAGAAAGTTCGGGAACACTTGATCCGTACGCACCACGAAGGACACGGGGCCTTCCCAAACTCGGATGAGCCAAAACCGCTTGAAGATATCCAATCCGTATCCGGCGTTTCACCTTCGGAACAATCCGAAGGATATGATTGGTTAGCACCTTATTCTCATGCCAGTGGTCAGCGAGAACAACACTGCCAATTATCCCATGCAACTGCCCGGAGCATGGCAAAAGCAATGTGCCGGATTCCACGAGATATCCGGCCTTCTTTTCGTTCTCCAATGAAAGAACAAATTTTTCAACGTCTGGAGCGACTTCCAATATCTGAGCACTGTCGAGGTATGGAAACCCGTCCGGCCCATAGACATGCTTGAATCTGCCTGGAATGAACACATCTTCCACCAGTTCAACTAGACTCTGTGTTGGCCGACCAGAATTCTCGATTGCCTTTTCAGCCGATCTCGCGACTGGATTGTGAAAATGGCCCTCTAGCCTTCTCTGTCCGCCAAACATGGCACTGGCTTGCGAGGTAAAACCGCCTGTTCCATTCCCAAGTTCAGGCGGTTCACCTATCGCACTACCATACAGAGCCAATGCACGGTTGGTTAAGCCAAGCGCCTCGTCTCGAGAGCCAATGATCTTGAGAACTAAGGCTTCAAAATGCTCATATGCATCCGCTGGAGGTTCGATAAATGGCAGGTTATCAAGATGCCCGACTTCAAGGTGTTTGATCATGTGCCCGTATTGAGCCGAAGTCATCATAGCTCGAACGGTTGGTGCTCTAAGATATGCATAGAGCCATCCTCGTTGAGCAGAGTTGATCGCCTCAATCCGCAGCAAATCGTGGGAGATTAGAGTATTTGCGAGGCTTTGGTCCGCAAGAGTGGCGCGCCCCACGCTTCCCGAGCAAGTGAGCAAGATTGTGCCGGATTGGACGAAGCGTTGGGCATGATTGTCAGTTCTCGCCAGTGCGAGCCATTTTCGAGGCTGAGGTTGGAAGTCAAAGACTTGAGTGGCTGCTAAAAAGGGAGTTCCAGCGTCTTGGGACACTTGGATACCTTTAAGTCGAGAAGGCTGCCATGTCTTTGCTACGTCGGCAAGAAGTCGCCAGCCTACCGACTTCGAATGTATCGCATGTCGTATCGCGAAGCCAGGCGCCAGAAAGTTCTCAGCCTCCATTCGGCGGTCGCCAACAAAGATCGTTGAAGCAGCAAGCGAGAGTGACTTAACCTCATGCCAGGGCCATTGTTCGCGAACCTCGCGAGGGGCGGTCAGTCTTGCTCTGATAGCCACGTGCGAAACGCCTGAGCAATCTGGAGGGTATTGTCATCGACTACTTTTCGCTGGGTCAATTGACGTTTGTAGACTGGTTTACCGTCCTCGTAGTCCTTCGTCTGCTCCTCGAATTCTTCAACGATCTCATTGCCTGAGCGGTCCCGAACATAAGTCACGTTGCCGCGTTTATCGTGGCCGATGTGGTTGGCTACAGCCATAAACACTTGATAGTCATTGAACCGGCCAGCAGCCTTCTCGACGGCCATCTCTTCGTCGGTCTTACGCTGAAGAACGAGAACGCTTGTCTGAACGCTCACATGTGGCTGGAAAGTGTCTGGGTGAAGGTCGATGCTGGCGAGGATTCGAGTATTTCGCAGAAGCCACTCACGAACATAACCGGCACCCGGTGAACCAAGTATCCCGTCAGGCAAAACAATGGCACAACGGCCTGTACCCGGCTTCAGCAACCGAACGCATCGTTCGATGAAAAGAATTTCCGGCGGCTGGGACTTCTGAATGTCTGACCGCATCGACCACTCATCGGTGTCTGAGTCGTATGACCATGCATGCCCGAGTTCGTACTTCTCGAGTATGGCGGGATCATCGATAGGAATTTTCGAACCGAACGGCGGATTCGTGAACAGCAGATCGACAGTGCCCATGACATTTCGCGCGCGAAGCACGTCATCCCATGTCGCAGGAGCCTTCAGGGAGTTACCCTGGAATAGCCCGCCAGCCCCATCGTTGTTCATGACCATATTCATCTTCGATGCCTTCACGAGGCTCGGATTCAGGTCCATTCCAATGATGAATTTCTCGGCGAAGCGCTGGACACGTGCACGAATGGCATCTTCTGCGCGTGCGATTTCACCCCATTTGGCAATCTCTGCGGCGCGTATCTTCTCAATGACATAGTTCATCGCGGTAATGAGGAAGCCCCCAGTCCCGCATGCAGGATCCATTATCAGCTGGCGCTCGTTTGGATCGAGCATGGTGACCGCCATCTGGCAGATATTGCGCGGAGTGAAAAATTCGCCACGGTCACCGCGAAGGTTCGAGCCAACGATTTCCTCGTAGGCGCGTCCTTTCACGTCGATATCGCTCTCTAGGAGCGAGTACATTTGAAGCTGACTTACGATATAGGCCAGTACCGCAGGCTCAAGCTCGATCTCTTCATTTTCACGGAAGATCGTGTCGTATTCGGCTTTCACCGCAGCATAGAGAGCGTCGATCCGCGACTTGACCTTGAGGCGTCCATTCAGATTGTGACGCTCTTTCGAGGTGGCGTAGAATTCAACTTCATCGGAGCTGCGCTCGTCATGAATCTTGCAGAAAATGATCTTCAGGAGTTCCCAGAACGCATCTGGCTTCTGGAGCCCCTGATTGCCCGCAATATAGTTGTGACAGCGCCGAAATGCGAACAGCAGCGCGTCCGACGACGCCGCCTTGAGTTGGTCGAACCTAGGGCGCTCAACATCTTCCTCACTGCATCCCTTGCCAGGTATATCCGGAATTTCGTCGAAAGATATTGAGCCATCTTTCTCGACACGCCGGTAGCAGTATCGTTCCAGACCGTTGGTCCACATTCCATACTGAACATTCGGGCAAGCTGACATGTAGGCGTGAAGCTGGCCGACACCTTCCTTGCGATCGCTTGATTTCACCTTTTGCGATTTGCATTCGATGATGACCCTTGCACGGTCTTGCTTGTGGTCGTCACCTTCATCGAAAATCACGAGATCGGCGCGCGGCTTTCGTGAACCGAGGCGAAGCGTGAATTCGACGGAAATGTCGGCTTTCGCGTAATCATATTCGCGGACAAGAGACTTGGCTATTTCCTGCCTGACATACTCCTCTGGGGTCTCATTCCGTTGGGTCAGGCCATCGATGAAATCGAGGATTTTGCCCTGCTGAACGATGACCGGAATCTGGGCGCTACTGGGAGCGCGCAAGGCAGCCGTACTCATTTTTTGTTCGTCCCTTGCGTGATGGTAGGCCATGCCTTTTCAACGGCACGTTCGACCGCATCAGATAGCCAGTCTTGAATTGAGGTATCTTCCGAAGCGACGACTATGCGGAGCCGCCGGTGCAACTCCGGTTCAAGCCTCACGTGAACCATTTTTTGGTTTGAAATTTGCGACTTAGCCTGCCCCACGGCTCCCCCTCTCTTGCTCTGGTTATAGCGCAGTTACAAACGAAGCAAGCGCGATTGGCGAGGCTTGAGCCGATTGGGCCACTTCGAGGGCGGAAACACCCTAGGTTCAATAGTCCTGCTCAGCCTTGAAAGCCCGCTTCCCCTTGCGCCGGAACAACACCAGCGCCTGTGCGCCGTCTGGCCCGCGCAGCTTGGCGGCAACGGTGAGGAACGCACCGTAAAGAGCGGCGCGATCATCGTCGGTCAGCTCGACCAGGTCGGCCTTGGTAACCAGGCCGCCCAACTCGATCAGTTGCCGGGTCCGTTCACGACGTTTGACCTGCCATTCGCGCATGTCGGTTCGTGCCTTTGCCGCCTCAAGCCGATGCCGCGCCGCCGTCGAGCGGGAGAGTGCCTTCCGGCTGCTGGCGAGGTCCGCTTGCAGTGTCGCGCCCTTTGCCCTGAAAGAAGGCCGCGCCGCGCTTGCGCCAGCCCTCCCCGGTTGCCATGTCGGTATTGGCTGCAGCGTCGAGCAGCACGCCCGCCAGCACATCGGCATCGAGCGCATCGGCTCCGGTAGCAGTGACCAGCGCGCCGAGGTCGCGCACGCGGCGTTCCTTCAACTGCTTCGCCTTGTCGGCCAGTGCCTTCAGTTCCGAATCAAAGTCGCGGGGTTTGCGCATGTGTTGTCTCCATCGTTGGTGTGATGGAGCCATGATAATCGGGACCGAAATCCAATGCAGTAAGGTCGCCGGGACAGTGTGATACCGCCTAGTCCCGATCAGGATTTTATCATGAGAGGGCGCGCTTATACGTCGTGCCGACGCAGGCTTCGCGGTGTAACTGGATTGCCGCCATGGCAATCTTTCACTTCAGCGCAAAGGTCATCGGAAGGTCGAGCGGACGCAGTGCCGTTGCTGCGGCAGCCTATCGTGCGGGCGAACGGCTGCACGATGAACGCATCGATAGAACCCATGATTTCACCAACAAGGCGGGCGTCCTTCATTCCGAAGTGATGCTGCCCAAAGACGCACCCGAAGCCTTCGCCGATCGCGCCACCTTGTGGAACGCGGTCGAAGCCGCCGAGAAGCGCAAGGACGCCCAGCTCGCCCGCGAGGTCGAGTTCGCCCTGCCCCGCGAGCTGGCGAAGAAAGACAACATCAAGCTGGCGCGCGAGTTCGTGAAGGCCGAATTTGTCGAAAAGGGCATGATCGCCGATCTCAATGTGCATTGGGACATCGGCGAAGACGGCAAGGCCAAGCCCCACGCGCATGTCATGCTGACGATGCGCCAGGTGACCAAGGACGGCTTTGGCGCAAAGGTTCGCGACTGGAACAAGACTGCACTGATCGAGCAATGGCGCGAGCGCTGGGCCGATCATGTGAACCGCGCGCTGGCGGAACGCGACATCGACGCGCGGATCGACCACCGCAGCCTGGAAGCACAGGGCATTGCGCTGGAGCCGCAAGACAAGATCGGCCCCGCCGCCTCGCGCATTGGCGGGCGCGGACTTGAAGCCGAGCGGATCGAAGAACACCGCGCAATCGCCCAGCGCAATGGGACAAGGATCATTGCAAATCCTGCGCTGGCACTGGATGCCATCACGCACCAGCAAGCCACCTTTACGCGACGTGAGCTCGCCGCGTTCATCCACCGGCACAGCGATGGGAAGGAGCAGTTTGACGCCGCCTACAATGCCGCGCGCGCATCGCCCGATTTGATCTCTCTGGGCAAGGACGGACGCGGGCAAGACCGCTTCACTTCGCGCGCGATGATTGAGACCGAGCTGCGCCTGCATCGCGCCGCAGACGCATTGGCACAGGGCGCACGGCATGGCGTCGAAAACGAGGAGCGGAACGCTGCATTCGCTAGCGCAACGAAGCGCGGCCTGGTGCTGTCCGGCGAGCAGAAATCCGCCTTCGAGCATGTCACCAACAGCAAGGGACTTGCCGTTGTGGTCGGCTATGCCGGGACCGGCAAAAGTGCGATGCTGGGCGTGGCGCGCGAGGCATGGGAAAGCGCAGGCTACAATGTGCGTGGCGTAGCCCTTTCCGGCATCGCCGCCGAAGGTCTGGAGAACGGCTCCGGTATTGCATCGCACACCATCGCCAGCCTTGAGCACCAATGGGGCAAGGGGCGCGAGAATCTGACTGCCAAGGATGTGCTCGTCATCGACGAAGCGGGTATGGTCGGCACGCGCCAGATGGAGCGCGTGCTGTCCCATGCCGCCAAGGCCGGCGCGAAGGTCGTCCTGGTGGGCGACCAGCAGCAGCTCCAGGCAATCGAAGCAGGAGCGGCATTCCGGGCGATCCACGAACGCCACGGCGGCGTCGAGATCAGCGAGGTTCGCCGCCAGCTTTCGGCATGGCAGCAGGATGCCACCCGGCATCTTGCGACGGGCCGCACGGGAGAAGCAATCCGGAGCTACGAAGAACGCGGCATGGTTCATGCCGCCGACACGCGCGAGGTCGCGCGGACAGAGCTGATCGAGCGCTGGGATCGGGAACGCCGGGATGGCTCCGGCGACAGTCGGATCATTCTCACCCACACCAATGACGAGGTGCGCGAGCTGAACCAGATGGCGCGCGAAAAGATGCGCGTGGCTGGGCTGCTTGGGGCCGGTGCCACCATCAAGGCTGCACGTGGCGAACGCCAGTTTGCATCGGACGACCGCATCATCTTCCTACGCAATGAGCGCGGACTTGGAGTGAAGAACGGAACGCTGGGCAGAGTTACAATGGCCAGCGCGCAAAGCATGGCCGTGCGCACGGACGATGGGCGCGCGGTTACCTTCGACACCAAGGACTATGCCCACGTCGATCATGGCTACGCGGCCACGATCCATAAAGCGCAGGGCATGACTGTGGACCGCGTCCATGTGCTCGCCACGCCGGGCATGGATAGCCATTCGGCCTATGTCGCCATGTCACGTCACCGCGACGGGCTGGCGCTGCACTATGGCCGCGATGATTTTGCCGACCAGTCCAAGCTTGTCGGGTTGCTGAGCCGCGAGCGCGGGAAGGACATGGCTGGCGATTACAAGCCGGAGCAGGCCTTCGCCGAATTGCGCGGTATCAGCTTCCGCGAGCGGTTAGTGGAGATGGTTCGGCTGGTGCCCGAGAAGGCCAAGTCCATCTTCGGAAACTTCCGTCCGCAGGCCCGCCAGCTTGAGCCGCTTCCAGCACAGGCAAACACGCAGAACGATCAGCGCCGCGCGGTCGAACGCTATGCCCGCGCGCTTGGCGATATCGGCACGATGCAGGCCCAGGGCTTGCCCGTTCTCCCGCATCAGAAGGAAGCGCTGGAGAAGGCAGAAAAAGCGCTCGACGCGATCCGCCCCCATGCCGTCACCGATCTCGCCAAGGCGCTGGAGCGGCGTCCTGAGCTGATCCCAGAGGCCGCTGGCGGGCGTAGCCAGGAGGCCATGCGGGCCATGAGCCAAGAGGCCGCAGTGCGCACCGATCCTGCGCTGCGATCCGAGCGCTTTGTCAGAGACTGGCAGGGGTTGAGCACGGCGCGAAAGCAGCTTGAGCAGCAGGGCGATCGTGCAGGCGCTGCCCGCGTCTCGGCCAAGCTGACCGAGCTGGCGAAGGGGCTTGAACGCGATCCGCAGGTCGAAGGCCTGTTGCGCGGCAAGTCCCGCGAACTGGGCATCGATCCAAAGCCCGAACGCAGCATCGCAAACGAACTCACCGCAACTCTCACCCGCGAGCGCACCCGCGCTTTCGACATCGGCATTTAGGAGTACCGACATGGAAGACGACCACATCGAAGAAGTGCAACTGGACCTCGCAGTCGAGGAACCACCCGCCCCGGAACCGGAACCGGAGGCCGAGACGGAGACCGATCCGGCAACGGAAGCCTTCGCCCGTCTCGAAGGTGAAATAGCAATGGTGCGCCATACGGTCCAGAACATGGCCAGGGAGCGAGCCGACATCGTAATTCCGGACTACACGGCGACACTCGGCCAGATGGCCGATCAGCTGGAACGCGTCTCCAGGACGTTGGCCGCAATTGGCGACAAGCCCGCCATCGAGCTGACGGCGGAAGACATTGCAGTGCAAATCAAGCGCGCCTCGCTCGACATGCTGCGCGACAGCAGCGACCTTTTTCGGCACGGACGCAAAGACCTCGACAACGCCACCGCGCAATTGAGTGCGATGATTAGGCAAGTCCGCACCGGGAACGAGCAGAAGCGCCAGACTTGGCGCTTTGCAGCCATGGGGCTGGCTGCCGGTATCCTGCTCTGGTCGATCCTGCCCGGCACCATCGCCCGCGCCGTGCCGGAAAGCTGGCATTGGCCAGAACGGATGGCCCGCAAGGCCGTTGGTGAGCCGTCTATTGTGGATGCCGGAATACGGTTGATTCGGTCACAGAATCCCGAAGCGTGGGAGCAGTTGGCGGCTACGCAGCGTGTTCTAAGTGAAAATCGCGATGAAATAGAAAGTTGCGAACTGAGCGCCCAGCAGGCCAAAACGACCGTCGACTGCAATATCCGCATTCGCAGCTCATCCTCCAAGCAAATTCGGCCGTGATAGGCAACAAACCTTCACATTAAAAGCGCTGCCCCTCCAAGTTTCCTTGGCAACGAAGATTGACGACGAACAAACCCATCGGCACTCTTTGTGAAGATGGGTAAGGCATGGATGACGGTGGGTTTGGATTACCATGAAGCATGATCTGGCAAAAATCTTCGATGCGATTGGCAATGGTTCGGAATCGATCGCTCTTCTTCAGAAAAACCTTTCCGCTATATTGCGCGATTTTTACAATACTGACTTTCGCATTGGCCTGTCGATACCGTGGAAAACCGATGATGGCTGTGAATACCTGATTTTCGATCCTTCCGATGAATCTTACCATATCACCAGAATTGACATGCTATCCATTTCAGGTCGCGACGACGTATTAGAGATTTTGTTCTCTGATTTGGACCTGAGCACGCCTTGTAAACCAGCGATCGTGCTTCTGGCAAACGAAGCTATGAACCAATCAGATCGAATAGACGCACAATCCATAGCAACTGCCTATGTGAGATCAACTCTTGCCAATATAAACAAATCCCTCCGCAGAGCTGTAGTTCATTCAAAAGTCAAATCTAATGACCTCGGTTCATTCATGCATAGATTAATAAATGAAGAAAAGATAAATAGTTATTTCTCATGCGATTATATTTCAATATTTGTGAGAGATTGGATAGGTGAAATCCTCCAACTTAGGGGGACAAATGCAAAACTTCAGAACGAACAGAAAAAATCAGACATAAAATTCCATGCGACTGATAAAACGAAGAAACTGGTTAATTGCCATCTTTTAGGCGAACCAATTTTTGAATTTTCCAAAAACTCTAACCTCATGCAAAATGGGCAGAGCCATGAAGAGACTTCAAACGGAACTTGGTCGCGGATGTACTGGCCTATACGACTAACACAAGAGACGGAGAGCACCTTAAGTCACAAGCCAGATCGAACCAATGATGGAGTTATTAGACTTACAAATTGCACTTCGCACAATCTGTCAAAAATACCATTCACGTGGCTTCACCTTTCAGCTTTGGAATTCTTTAGTGAAACATTGTTTATAATTGTTGATGCTTTCTCATCGGCAGACGAAGCTAGCTTTAAGAAGGATGAGGCATTTCACAACTCCATGAGTGTTGTAGACACCATTGTAAGAAATATAGAAAGCTTTAGCGATTCCATTCATGATCCAATGCGCGAAGCCAACAAGGACAGGCCTCGACGATTCAAGCTAGAGCCGCTCGCTGATAATAAGCATATACCAGCCGAAAGGATATTGAGGCTTCTAAGGACTGCTTATGCATCAGCTAAGGACATCGGCTTTCAAATCGCCCGTGCGAACGATGAGATACCTTACGATCCAGGAGATGTAACTGATTCACTATTGCGAGACGTGCTTATTCGGGCCATTGAGCTGGTGCCAGACATGTGTACCGCCCATTCTGCGGTGGATGGGCTACGCATTCCAACCTTTGGCGACATCATCCCCTCCAACGATCAATATCCTCCGCCCGTTCGCGGGGCGCCAGAGGCCCTAGTTTCAGTTTTTGCAAACATCTTCGAAAACTCGGTGAAATATCGAAAGCCAGGCGAACGAGTTAACATAACCGTTGAGGTTGAAGATGTTGGCAAATTCATACACGTTCACGTACGGGACAAGGGTGTTGGGGTCGAAGGGGCTGAGCTCGAAAAGATATTCAATCGCGGCTGGCGTGGGAAGAACGCTCAGTTTGCACCAAGAGGCAGCGGTCTAGGGCTTAGCTGGAGCGAGAGCGTTCTGAAGACCTTTGGTGGAAGCATCAAGGCGGTCCGGCTGACTGATGGCCTCGAAGTAGTGGTTTCCCTCGAGAAGGTGACTTAATGCTAAATCGTACAGTAGTTTGGATCGATGACGAACCTGCCCTGATGGACGCGGAACTATTCGATCTAGAAAACCACAGGTTTGAGTATCAATCATTCCAGTGGGTAGGCGACGCTCTGACGTGGTTGACTGAAAATCGAGCATTGCTGAATCAGCTCCCTGGCATCGTTGTTGACGTGCAACTGCCTTCCCGAGGTGACACAAGATTCACAAGCTCGGAAGGTGTGCCTGTCGGTGTCAAATTCTGCGAATGTCTCCGAGAAGACATTGCTTTATGGGATACCATAAAGAACAAAGTGATACTCTACACACGCCTTCCACAGACCAGCATTGCCGCCGAATCGGCAAAAAAGTTTGCAGCGACACATGGAGTGCGCTTCTACCCTAAAACAGCATCATCAAGGGTCGCAATTGAACTTATCAAGAACGAGATTTTGACCATCGAGTAGCGGGAACCGAAATGCAGCCGAATGGAGATAGCAGCCTCGCAGACAGCATCGCGGTTGTCACCGGGATCGTTGGAACGGTCGCTACGTTAGTGCTGACTCTCATTGGGCTCCTCGTTGCCATACAGTTTTGGCGCGGACTTAAGAGGGTCGAAAACATTGAAGCCCAATTAGAGAGAGATCGCAAAAACCTCTACGGTCTAAGGTTTATGGCCGAATCGATTTTTTCGACCCTTTCTGGAATCATATCGCTGACTGATCTCGAGAGACGTCAAATCATTGATATATTGGAGGAGCTGGAAAAGCCCGTGCGTAAGCGCAGGCAAATTTCGAGTAACGTATTCAAAACCTTCACCGATAGCAGAATTGATGATCTGTCTCGTACATCATGGTATTTCAAAGTTATGGCGATGGATGAGGAAGATTTCTCGCCGCTAGCCGGTCTTGTTGAGCATTACCCGGATTTCCAAACTCTTGGTTTTTTGAGAAACTTAGAAGGAATATTCGTCGACGCTCTAGAGCGGCGAGTTGCCGATGAGGCCAATAAGCTAGAGAAGAGACTCCTACGCGGTTGATAGGCCCTCAACGCGTGGACGTAATCGAAGCCCCAATCAGGATCGAGATTCATCTCTCTACAAATCACGACTTCTCATGCGAACCCACCCACTTTGTGGGAACGAATGTGGGATCATATTTTCAGAAATCCCACTTTATCGTGCAGAACCAGCACGATAAAGTGGTTGACTGGTGCCCAGAAGAGGACTCGAACCTCCACGCCCTTGCGAGCGCCGCCACCTGAAGACGGTGCGTCTACCAATTCCGCCATCTGGGCACACATGCGGGAACCGGTCGTCTAAGTCCGGGCCGCGGGTAGGAGCGCGCCACTAGCGAAGCGGGGGCGGGGCTGTCAATGCGGTTTCGCGCAACTATCGCACCGGTTGCGCGTATGCCCCGCTTGAGGCATGGGCGCGGCATGCGGGGTCGCGCTGCGCGGCCCCGGTGAACGGCAAACTTAAATCCGGGCGACTTATGGCACAGACAGGCTCCCTGCAGGATCGCGTAATCACCATTTTCGGCGGCAGTGGATTTCTTGGCGCACATGTCGCCCAGGCGCTGCTCGCGCGCGGGGCGCGGGTGCGGATAGCCAGCCGCAATCCCGAGCGCGCGCTCAAGCTCAAGCCGCTGGCCAACCTCGGCCAGATCCAGTTCCTGCGCTGCGACATCCGCGACGAGGCCGCCGTGGCGGGCGCGCTCTACCAGGCCGATGCCGCGGTCAATCTGGTTGGCGCATTCAACGGCGACTTGCGCGCACTGATGGGCGAGGCCGCTGGACGGATCGCCCGCCTAGCTGCCGCCGGAGGAGCCCGGGCCATGGTCCATGTCAGCGCGATCGGCGCCGACGCGGAGAGCGAATCAGGCTATGCCCGGGCCAAGGCGCTGGGCGAAAAGCTGGTGCTCGACGCTTTTCCGACTGCGACCATCCTGCGCCCATCGGTTGTGTTCGGCGAGGACGACACGTTCATCAACATGTTTGCCGGAATGATCCGCCTTGCACCGGCCCTGCCGGTGTTTGGCCCTGAGGCCCGGCTGCAACCCTTGCTCGTCGACGACCTCGCCGATGCTGTTGCCCTGGCACTGGAAAACCCGGCGAAGCATGGCGGCAGGACGTACGAACTCGGTGGCCCGGAAGTGGTGACCATGCTCGCGCTCAACCAGCGCATCGCCGCAGCGCAGGGGCGCCAGCGGCTGTTCATCCCGATGCCTGACGCGGCGTCGGCCGTGTTCGCTGCCCTGCCTGGCACACCGATGGGGCGCGATCAGTGGATCATGCTGAAGGAAGGAAGTGTCCCCGGCGGCACCCAGCCCGGCTTTGCGGCCTTCGGGATCGAACCTCGTCCACTCGGCCTTTACCTTGACCGGTGGATGGAGCGCTATCGCAAGTACGGGCGCTTTACCAACCGGGCCAAACTGGCCTGACGCGCACCGCGCCACGAGCCGGGCCCGCGCCCTGCCCGCCCGGCCGTGCGCCGCACCGACAGCCATGAGCGCACCCGGACCCACCATCCCCTACCGCTGCGACATCGACGGCCTGCGCGCTGTTGCCATTCTGGCCGTGCTGCTGGCCCATGCGGAAATTCCCGGATTCCAGGGGGGATTTGTCGGGGTCGACGTTTTCTTCGTTATCTCCGGATTCCTGATCACTGGTCTGGTCATGGGCCGGATCGAAGCCGGCAGCTTCTCGCTGGTCGATTTCTTCGAACGCCGCGCCAGCCGGCTTCTGCCAGCACTTGTTGTCATGCTGATGACTGTAGCAGGTATCGGCTTTGTCATGCTGACACCCCGCGAACTGGTGCTGCTGGGCGAGGATCTGACTGCCACCGCCCTGTTCGGGATGAATTTCCAGGGGTGGGCCACCGCCGGATACTTCGGGCAGGAAGCCTCTACCCGCGTGCTTCTGCACGCATGGTCACTCGGGGTGGAGGAACAGTTCTACCTCGTCTTCCCGGCAGGCCTGTGGCTCGCCTGGGTTGCCTTGCGCCGGTTCGGGCAGGCGCACGCGCGCGGGCTGATCCTCGCAGCGGTTGCCATGATGGTGGCGGGTTCGCTGTGGCTACAGCAGTTTCTGGTCAACTGGCCCTCGTCGGCAGCCTTCTATCTGTTGCCGCCGCGCATGTGGGAACTCGGCACGGGCGCCCTGCTTGCCCTGCTCGCTGCACGCGGCCTCATCCGGCCAAGCCACTCCGCCGCCATGGCCAGCGTCATTGCCGTGCTGGCTCTGGCGCTGATCGTCTGGCCGACAATGACGTATGGCAAAGGCACGGTCTTTCCCGGCCTCACGGCAGTGCCCCCGGTGCTGGGCGCCGCGATGCTGATCTGGGCGGGCACGGTCGCTCCGGACAACCTTGTCAGCAGGATGCTGTCCATCAGGCCGATGGTGGGGATCGGGCTGATCAGCTATTCGCTCTACCTGTGGCACTGGCCGGTTCTGGCATTCGCCCGCCTGTGGGTGGGGCGACCGCTGGAACTGGTGGAGGCCGCCGGGCTCGCCACCCTCTCCATCGCTCTTGCAGCACTGAGCTGGCGCCTGGTCGAGCAACCGCTTCGGCGGCGCGGACCCCGCGCAAGAGTTGGTCGGAGGCTGGCATTTGCCTTGCTGGCCTGCATGCCCGTGATCGCCATCGGACAGCTGTTTGTGTGGAGCAACGGCTTGCCCGGGCGGGTTGGCGATGCGGTCCTGCGCACCGACCGTGAAGGGGGGGCCGCGGCCGACCTGCTGGAGTGTGTCAAGCACGGTCCCGGTGACTGCCGGTACAGCGCAAGCGGCAATGCGAAAGGCACAATCGTGCTGTGGGGCGATTCCCACGCAGGGCATTTCGCGCCGGCAGTCGCCGTAGCCATGACTGCGCGCGGTTACGACGTGGTTCTGGCGAGCGCGAGATCCTGCCCGCCGCTTCCCGGCATCAGGCTTTCGATCCTGCTCGAAGGCGGCCCGATTGGCCAGGCCTGCATGGAATTCAACCAGGCCATGCCTCATCGCCTGGCGCAAATCGACGATCTGAAGCTGGTGATCCTGGCAGGCCGCTGGACATCTTTCCTGTCGCCGCAGTGGAAGGATGCAGAGGACCGCTGGCTCAGCATGCCTGACGGCCGCAAGGCCGACGCTCCGCAGTCGGACGACCTCATGGCCGAGGGGATCCTGCGCGCCGCCGCCGGACCGACCGGCAGGGGCATCCCGGTGATCCTGTTCGATCAGGTTGGCGAGTTCCACCTGTCACCGCGCAATTGCGTGGCGCGCGCCCGGATGTTCGACAGGGGAGAAGGCAGCTGCCGTGAACGCGATGACATCACTTCACCCGAACGGGCGCGGTTTCACCGTTTGCAGGATCGGGTGATGGCGGCCAACCCGGCGATAAGCGTGTTCCACGCAGAGCAGGTCATGTGCAACAGCAGCCATTGCGATCCCGCACCGTTCGGCCAGCTGCTCTATCGCGATGCCCATCACCTGAGCGTGGCGGGCGCGCAGCATTTCGTCAAAGTGGTCGAGCCTGTCCTGCTGGAGGTGCTGGAGCCGGACCGCACCGGCTTCAGCCGATAGGCTCCACGAGCAAGACCGCCCCGTCACTGCCGGTGATCCGCACCCGCGCGCCCACCGCTGCATCGGTGCCGCGCGCGAGCCATTCGCTGTCGCCGTGCCGCACCCGGCCCTGCCCGGCCTCGATTGCCTGCACGACAACCGCGGTTTCTCCTGCGAGCCGTTCGCCGCGGCGGTTCATCTTGGGGTCGAGTTCCTCCATCGGGTGATCGCGCAGCATCCGCCGCCCGGCCAGCACGGCGGCAAAGGCGACCACCGCAAAGAACAGCACCTGCAATGGCATCCCGACAGGGACCAGCCATACCAGCAGCCCGGTCAGCAGTGCCGCACCCGCCAGCCAGATCAGGAAAAAGCCCGGGACCAGGATCTCTGCGCCGGCGAGGAACAGGCCCAGCGCCAGCCACAGCCAGTGCGGCTGCACATCGCCAAGCCAGTCCATCAGCGTTCACCCCCGGCAGGCGGCACGCCGGGACGCGCCGGTGGGCGCTGCTGCGGCGGACGGGCCGGCGGCGGAACTTGCGGCGGGGACGACGGGTTGACCGCTTCCTTGACCAGCTCACCGATCCCGCCGAGCGAGCCGATCAGCTGGGTTGCCTCGACCGGGAACAGGATGGTCTTGGCGTTCTTGCTGTCGGCAAACTTGCCGATCGCCTTGGTGTATTCCTGCGCCACGAAGTAGTTGATCGCCTGCACCCCGGACGTGGCGATCGCATCGCTGACCATCTGGGTTGCCTTGGCTTCGGCCTCGGCTTCGCGTTCGCGGGCTTCGGCGTCGCGGAAGGCGGCTTCACGGCGGCCTTCGGCTTCGAGGATCGCAGACTGTTTTTCGCCTTCTGCGCGCAGTATCTGGCTGGCGCGGGCACCCTCGGCTTCGAGGATTTCTGCACGCTTGAGGCGTTCGGCCTTCATCTGCCGTGCCATCGCCTCGGAGATATCCATCGGCGGGCGGATATCCTTGATCTCGACGCGGGTGATCTTGACCCCCCAGGGCGAGGTCGCATGGTCGACCACGCTCAGCAACCGGGCGTTGATCTCGTCGCGCTTCGACAGCGTCTCGTCGAGGTCCATGCTGCCCATCACGGTACGCAGGTTGGTCGTGGTGAGCGCCATGATCGCGGTGTAGAGGTTGGCGACTTCATAGGCCGCCTTGCCAGCGTCGAGCACCTGGAAGAACACCACGGCATCGACCCCGACCATCGCGTTGTCGCGGGTGATGATTTCCTGGCCCGGGATGTCGAGCACCTGCTCCATCATGTTGACCTTCTGGCCCACCCGGTCAACGAACGGGATGATCACATGCAGCCCCGGTTGTGCGGCGAGGTGGAACCGCCCGAGCCGCTCGATCGTGTAGACGAAGCCCTGGCGGACGACGCGCACGCCCATGATCATGAACACCACCGTCAGGAATACGATGGCGACGAGCAATTCGAACATGGCCGCTGGCCCTCCCATGCAATCAGTCGCTGCATCCTAGCGTACGCGGCGGGCTTTGCAATTCGGCAAGGATTTGCCGCTAGCCCTGCACGGTCAGACAATCGGGGCGGTGCCGTGATCGAGATCGAAGTCCAGAACGAGACCCACCAGACGCAGGAGCGGCTGCGCTTTGCGACAGTTCCGCGGATTGGCGAAGGCCTGCGCTTGCGCGAGCCGGATGGCTGCTGGGCGAGCTACGATGTGCTCGATGTGTGGTACCAGAAGGCCGAATTCGGGGATGTGTGGATTCCCTATCTGCACGTCTGTCTGACCGCAGGGGAAGCCGCCGCCCCGCCACCGGAGCCGCGGATCGAACCCGCACGCCCGGCAGCACAGCGGTCAGCCCCGCGCCCCGCGCCGTCCGTCCAGCATGTCGCCTATGCGAGCCTTGTCGCCCGGCGGGAGAATGCATGATGCACAACCTGATCAAGCGTGAACTGCGGCTGGTCGAGAACGCCCCGGCAGCAGCGGCACCGGAAATGGCATCCCCCGCTCCCGCATCCCGGGCTGCCAGTGGCGCCGACGAGCATCTGGCCGCGATCGTCGCTGCCGCCAAGGCAGCTTCTTCAGGCGCGGCCCCGCAACCGGCGGCCCCCACTTGCCTGCTGGTCGACGATTCGCGCATGATCCGCAAAATTGCCCGCCGAATCATGGAACAGAATGGCTTCGCCGTGACCGAAGCGGAAGACGGCGCCGAAGCGATTGCCCGGTGCCGCGCGGCCATGCCCGACCTGGTCCTGACCGATTGGGACATGCCGGTGATGACCGGGCCGGAATTCGTCGCCGCGCTGCGCGAACTGCCGGGCTCCGCCGATACCCGGGTAGTGTTCTGCACCTCCAAATCGGCCGCGCAGGACATCCATCACGGAATCGGCGCGGGCGCGGACGACTGGATCGTCAAGCCGTTCGACGAAGCCACCCTCACCGGCAAGCTCGCCGCACTCGGGTTTGTCTGAATCCTAGAGATTGGCACCGTATAGCTGCATCAGGTCGTCCCACGCCTCAGCTTCGGCTGCGGGCGCATATGCCGGGCTGTCCGGCACGGTCCAGCCGTGATCGCCATCGTGGACCTTCACCGTTGACGCGCGCTTGAGCGTCGGGGCGAGCTTTTCCAATGTCGCCGTATCGCCGGGCGACTTCTCGTGATCGTTCCGTGCGACTGCGATCAGGAAACCCGCATTGGCGCTGCTCATCTGCACATGCGGGCTGAGCCGGTCGTTATCACGCACCAGTCCGCCGCCATGGAAGCTCGCGGCAGCCCGGACCCTGGTCGGCTCAGCGGCCGCCGTCCACACCGCGAACGGCCCACCCATGCAATAGCCCTGCGTGCCGATCCCGCGCTTGGAGTCGACTTCCGGTTGCGCATCCAGCCACGCAACTGCCGCCCTTGCATCGGCCATGATGTCGGTCGCGCCAAGCTTGCCGCGCATCGCCCGCGCCCGGTCCCACCCGCCGTTTCCGGCAAAGTCGGCAAAATCGGTCCAGACCGGTGCCGGCGTGTCGCGGTAATACTGGTTGAGCACCAGCGTTGCATAGCCCCGCCCGGCAAGACGGCGGGCGATATCCTTCTTGGTTTCGCGCAGTCCGGCAATGTCGGGCCACAGGATCACCGCCGGGGCCGGATTGGTCATCGGGTAGACGTACCATGCATCCATTGTCCCGGCCGAGGTGGGGAAGGAAACGGCCTTCTCGCCCATCGCAGGCAAGGTAACAGGGCCATCCTCGGCACCGACCGGTGCACAGGCCGCCGCGGCCCCCGCGACCGCCATCGCGCCAAGCGCCCCGAACTGTCGCCGGTTGAGGCCTTCGCGCGCCCACTTCGCCAGTTGTTCTTCATCGCACATCGTCACGGCTCCCGCGTTTATGGTGCCAGCTCAACGGCACGCCTGCGCACAGGTTCCACCATTACCGGGCAATGGACAAGTCTTCGCCAAGCAGGCAAGAAAGGTTGCAAAGCGCGACCGGCAGAGTCGCGCCGGGGATGGGGAGAAGACAATGACACGGATCGCATGGGCGACTGCGCTCGCACTGGCTGCTTCAACGCTCGCGCTTGGCAGCTGCAAGGACAACGCCATGCCCGAAGGCGGGATCGACGCGGCGAAGCTGCTCGCCGCCGATGCCGATACCGCCAACTGGCTCACTTACGGGCGGACCTATTCGGAGCAGCGCTATGCGCCGCTCGACTCCATCAACACCGGGAACGTCGGCGAGCTGGGCCTCGCCTGGTCGGCCGACATGGACACCGCGCGCGGGCAGGAAGCGACCCCGCTGGTGATCGACGGCAAGCTCTATCTCACCACCGCATGGAGCAAGGTGAAGGCCTTCGATGCGACCACCGGCAAGCTCTTGTGGGAATACGACCCGAAGGTGCCGGGCGAGACTGCGGTCAAGGCGTGCTGCGACGTGGTCAACCGCGGGCTTGCCATCTGGGGCGACCGCCTGTTCCTGGGCACGCTTGACGGGCGGCTGATCGCGCTCGACCGTGAAACCGGCGCGGTCGAATGGGAAAAGGTCACCGTCGACCAGAGCCAGAGCTACACCATCACCGGTGCGCCGCGGGTGATCGACGGCAAGGTCATCATCGGCAACGGCGGGGCGGAATTCGGCGTGCGCGGCTATGTCGCCGCCTATGACGCGGCCGACGGCGAGGAACTGTGGCGCTTCTACACCGTGCCGGACGAGCCGTCGGACGATGATCCGGAGTACCTCAAGAAGGCGGCGGAAACGTGGAGCGGTGAATACTGGAACCTCGGTGGCGGGGGCACGGTGTGGGATTCGATGGCCTACGACCCGGAGCTGGACCTGCTCTACATCGGGGTCGGCAACGGGTCCCCGTGGAACCGGGCCTATCGCAGCCCGGGTGCTGACGGCACCGGCGAAGGCGACAACCTCTATCTCTCCAGCATCGTCGCGATCCGGCCCAAGACCGGCGAATATGTGTGGCATTACCAGACGACGCCGGGCGAGACCTGGGACTACACCGCCACCCAGCACATCATGCTGGCCGACATGGAAATCGACGGGAAGCCGCGCAAGGTGCTGATGCAGGCGCCGAAGAACGGCTTTTTCTACGTGATCGACCGCGAAACCGGCAAGTTCATCAGCGCCCAGCCCTATGTCACGGTCAACTGGGCCAGCGGGATCGATCCCAAGACCGGGCGCCCGATCGAGAATCCCGAAGCACGCGTCGACAAGACCGGCAAGCCAGCGCTCGTCACCCCGGGCGCGCTGGGCGGGCACAACTGGCATCCGATGGCCTATCACCCGGGCGAGAATCTGGTCTACATCCCCGCTTTCGAGGCGGCGATGGCCTATGCCCCGGAAGCGAACTGGAAGCCCGATCGCAAGCGCGGCTTCAACGTCGGGTTCGATCTGGGCGCAGGCGACCTGCCGCCCGATCTCGGCATTCGCAAGCAAATCGCCGGCACGCTCAAGGGCATGCTGGTGGCGTGGGATCCGGTCGCGCAGAAGGCGCGCTGGACTGTGCCGCACCCCGGCCCGTGGAACGGCGGCCTGCTGGCGACCGGAGGTGGGCTGGTGTTCCAGGGCACGGCCGGCAGCGAGTTCAACGCCTACAGCGCCAAGGACGGCAAGAAGCTGTGGAGCTTCCCCGCCCAGACCGGGGTGGTCGCCCCGCCGATCACCTACACCGTCAATGGCGAGCAATATGTCGCGGTGCTGGCCGGTTGGGGCGGCGCCTATGCCATCACTGTCGATGGCGAGATCATCGACCGAATGAAGCCGGTCCAGAACATCAGCCGCCTGCTGGTGTTCAAGCTGGGCGGCAAGGCCAAGCTTCCGGACATGCCAGCGCTGGCCAAGCTGCCGCTCGACCCCCCGCCCAGCCGGGCCAAGGCCGAGGTGATCGCAGCGGGTGGCAAGCTCTATGCCCGCTATTGCGCGGTGTGCCATGCGCCCGCAGCGGTCGGCTCGACCGTGCTGCCGGACCTGCGCCGCAGCGCGACGCTGGCCGACAAGGGTGCCTTCCTTGCCGTGGTCAACGACGGACTGCTCAAGGACAACGGCATGGCGAGCTTCGCCGGGTCGCTGACCAAGGAGCAGATGGACTCGATCCGTGAATACGTGATCTTCCGCGCCAATCAGGACAAGGATGGCGGAGTGAAGTGAGCGTACCAGGCGATCCGGACGACATCCGCGGCTGGCAACGGCTGTCGTCCCGGATCACCACCTCCGGCAAGCTTGATCCGGGCGATCCGGCACGGCTGGCGAGCCTTGGTGTGCGCCAAGTGGTAAACTTGGCGCTCGCCGACCATCCCGAGGCCCTGCCCCGCGAAGCCGAGGCGATGGCGGCGACCGGCATCACCTATACCCATATACCGGTGCCGTTCGATGCGCCGCATGCGGACCACTACGCGGCATTCAAGGAGGCGCTGGCGGGCGATGCCCCGGTCCATGTCCACTGCATCATGAACTGGCGCGTTTCGGCGTTCTTCTACCTCCTGCACCGCGAACAGGGCATGCCCGAAGCCGAGGCCCGCGCGCTGATGGCGCAGCAGTGGGATCCGTTGAGCTCGGACGATCCCCGCGTGGCCCCTTGGCGGGAATTGCTGGAGCGGCAGAGCTAGGCTTTGCGCATCGCCATCTGCGCGCTCTGCCCGTCGTCGACCCGGATCGTCGCGCCGGTCACGCATTCGCTCGCGGCGCTGACAAGGTAGAGCAGAGTTGAATCAAGCTGCGCGGGCACCGGCACGCGGCGGCGCGCGACCATTTCGGTCGGATCGCCGATGCGGGCGAACATGCCGTCGGTCATCTCGGTCACGAACATGCCCGGGGCGATTGCGTTGACGTTGATCCCGGCATAGGCCCATTCGACGCTCAGCGCTTCGGTCATCCGGACCAGCGCGGTCTTGGTCACCGCGTAGAGCGCCGCGCCGCCGCCGTTGTAGCTGTAGTGGGCGACGGAGGCGATGTTGACGATATTGCCCGGCTTGCCCGCCGCCATCAGCCGCCGCGCGACTTCGCAGGCCAAAATCCACGGCGCGCGCAGATTAACCCCCAGCACCCGGTCGACCAGGTCGAGCGGCATCTTGTGCGCGCGCTGGGCATCGGGAATGCCGGCATTGTTGACGAGGATGTCGACCGTGCCGAAGGCCGCCTCCGCTGCCGCGACTGCCGCGACCAGCGCATCGGCATCGGTTGCGTCCATCTGCACCGGAAGCGCGCGCCCGCCGGCAGCCTCGATCTCGGCCGCAAGCGCCTCCAGGCGGTCGATCCGCCGCGCCGCGATTGCCACTGCCGCGCCCTGGCTCGCCAGCACCCGGGCAAACCGCTCGCCAAATCCGGACGAGGCCCCGGTGACCAGCGCGACCCGGCCTGACAGGTCGGTCGAATTGTTGGGCAGTGGATAGTCCGGCATCGTGTTCCCTCTCCTTGGTTCGCCCGCCGTTCAAGCAGGCCGGCGCCGAGGACGCAATCGCTCAAAAGAGCGAGCACGCCCCCGGCGCAATCGGCTCGGGTTCAGAAGTCGAACCCGATCCGCGCCCAGACGCCGCGTCCGGCACCCGGCTGCTTGGTCCCGACCGGCACGTCGGAAGCGCCGACCCGGCTGAAGCCCGACAGGTGCGGGCGGTAGAGGGTGTCGAACAGGTTCTCGACCCCTGCTGCCAGAGTGAGCCGGTCACCAAGCCGCGCTTCGCCGAACAGCCCGACCACGGCATAGCCCTTGCTTGGCGCTTCGCTGTTGGTGGCAGAGACCTTGCCCTGCCGTGCCGCGGCATTGACCTCCGCGCCGAGCGTGAAGGCGCCCGGTTGCCACAGGAAGGCCAGCCGCCCGCTGGCGGGGGCCACGCGGTAGAGGTTGTCCGCGATGTCGCGCCGCTTGGCCCGCACATAACTGGCGGTCCCTTCGACCCGCACGGTCGCGGCAATCGCCATGTCGAAATCCACATCGACACCGTAGAGTTCGGCGTCGACATTGCGGAACATCAGCGGGGTCGCATCGCCGCCCATGTTGGCGACCATCTCCACCGGGCTGTTGATGACCCCCGGCGTGGCATCGAACGGCGTGCCCTGGATGTAATCGTCGACCCGGCGGTAGAACAGCGTCGGGCGCAAGGTCAGCCCGCCCGTCTCGAGGTCGAACCCGGCTTCGGCAATCCACGCGACTTCCGGCTCCAGCGCGCGGTTCCCGACGTAGATGTTGCCGTCAGCAAGACCATAGCTGGCCTCCGTCGGCAGCCATGCGAACCGCTCCAGCAGGCTGGGCACGCGGGTCTTGCGCGCCAGCGTGAGGCGCGGGGTCAGCACCTCGCCCGGCGCCCACGCGCGGATTACCGCATCAACCACGGTGTCGCGCCGCACGCGGTCGCTGGCGACAAATTGCGCCGCCAGCGTGCGCGGCCCGGCAGGCACCGCCGCGCCAAGCTGCGGCAGACCGGCGCTCTCGCTGACCCGGTCGAGCCGCGCCCCGGCTTCCAGTTCGACCAAGCCTGCCCCACCGCGCCATTCGGCAAAGGCACCCACTCGCTCGGACCGGAGCTGCGGCTGTGCGTCGATGAAGAACCCGGCGTTGAACGGGTTGGTGATCCGCACGAACTTGTCGGTCAGCTCCGCATCCACCCCCAATTTGATATGGCGCCGCTCGCCACCTAAGCGGATCGAGGTTTCCGCCGTCATGGTATTGGCGTCAGCGAACGTCGCCCGCGCCATGGCGGCAGGCGCGGCGGGGCGGCGCACGGTCTGGTTGTCCATCAGGTGACGCACCGCGACGTGGCCCAACCGCACATCGAGTGTGACATCGCGCGCGATAGAGCCGGTAAACCCGCCCTGCACGAAATCGGTGTTGAAATAGACGATGTCGAGCGCGAACGGGGGGTTACCGCTCGGATCGGTTTCGCTGCGGCGATATTCGACAAACAGTTCGCCCGCACCGGTCCGGAAACCGGCGACCGCGCCATAGAGATTGCGCTCGAACGAAGTGCTGCCAGCCGTGCCGCCCGGAATAGCGTAGTCATCGCCTTCCTCGCGGCTGGCGAGCAGGCCAAGCCGCCAGCGGTCGCTGGCGAGCCCGGCCATGCCGCCCACGGCATAGCTGTCATCCACACTGCGGTAGTGCGCGCGGGCCGTGCCGGTCGGAGCCAGCGCGGGGCCGGTGCCGAAGGCAGGTTGCAGGAGCACGGCGTTGAGCGCGCCGGCCAGCCCCGGCCCTTGCGAGACGGGCGCAACCCCGCGCGCGATCTCGATCCGCTCGAGCAGCACAGCGGGAGCATAATGCAGCGGCGGGTCCATCGCGTTGGGGCCGCCGGTGGCGAAGCGCTGGCCGTTGATCCGGCCGAGCACACGTTCGCCCGAAAGCCCGCGATAGGACAGCTGGCCCGAGAGCGCGCCGTTCCCGACCAGCGCACCGCCAGCGGTGCGCGCAGCAATCGCGGCGGCATCGGGTGGCAGGGCAATCGTTGCGGGCGGGTCGAGCGCATCGGTTGAGGCAGTCGAATCGCGCGCGGCGGTGACCACAATCACGTCGGTCAGCACCGGATCGCGCGAGGTCTGGTCGGAATGCTCGGCATGGAGCGGGACGGCGGCCAGCATTGCAGGCGCGCACAGCAGCAGGCCGCGCAGGCGGCGGGAGATATCGGACATCGGAAATTCCTGAACTTGAGGGAACATGAGCCGCCACGGGCGGCCCGGTTGGAGGGTTCAGGAAAGGACCGGTGGCCCCCTTAACGGCGGGCGCAACCGCGCCAGCCGGGTGAGCACGATGCGTGGCGCGGGCAGCAGGGCCAGCGCCATGACGAACGCCAGCATCGCGGCCAGCACATCGACCGGCGGCAATGTTGCCGCCTGGCCCAGCGACCCGAAGGCGCAGTGCTTGCCAGCTTCGTCGGCGTGGCCGGGCGCGGGGGTCTTGCGCGGGATTTCCAGTGTCATCGTGGCCGGGCCAACCCCGGCATCACGGCAGATCGACACGGTCAGGGAGAGGTCATCGGCCTGACTCACCATGAACCCCTGCGGCACCAGCGCGCGCAGGCCCAGCGCCAGCACGACCAGCACAAGCCATGCGGCCGGATTGCGGAACAGGCGGGTGCGCAACGCGACCATGGCGCGGCCACTAGGCCTGCCCCGGTCCAATTTCTAGCCCTTGAACACGACCGTGCGCGATCCGTTCAGCAGAACGCGCTCCTCCAGATGGAGCCGCACCGCTTCGGCGAGCACCCGTCGTTCGATATCGCGGCCTTTGCGCACCAGCTCTTCGGGCGTGTCGGCGTGGCTGATCGCCTCGACATCCTGGTGGATGATCGGCCCTTCATCGAGATCGCGGGTGACGTAGTGCGCGGTCGCGCCGATCATTTTGACCCCGCGCGCGTGCGCCTGATGATAGGGCTTGGCGCCCTTGAACCCGGGCAGGAAGCTGTGGTGGATATTGATGCAGCGCCCGCTGAAATGCGCGGCCTGCTCGTCTGACAGGATCTGCATGTAGCGCGCCAGCACCACCAGCTCGGCTCCGGTATCCTCGGCGAGCGCACGGACCTGCGCTTCCTGCGCCTCCTTCGCTCCAGGGGTGACGGGGAGATGGTGGAAGGGCACATCGCCGATATTGGTGTGCGTCAGCACCCCGCGCGGATGGTTGCACACGACTGCGACCGGCTCCATCGCCAGCTCGCCGATGCGCCAGCGGTAGAGCAGGTCGGCAAGGCAATGGTCGAACTTGCTCACCAGCAGCATGACCCGGCGCGGCCGGTCACGCAGGGCGAGCTTCCACTCCATCGCAAATTCGCCTGCCAGCGGGGCAAACTCGGCCCGCAGCACCTCGCGCGCCACTGTGCCGGGGTCGAACTCGACCCGCATGAAGAACCGCCCGCTCGCTGCATCGTTGAACTGCTGCGCTTCCAGCACATTGCCGCCGCGTTCGAACAGGAACGAGGTGACCCGCGCAGTGATGCCGGGCCGGTCTGGACAGGCAAGGGTAAGGACAAGGGGGGCGGGCACTTGCACATTCTCCAGCTGGGGGCCTGGTACCGAAAACCCGCAAGGCCCCATCCGTGCGCGGGAATCCAATCGTTTCGCTTGCCATCGATGGCCTGATGAACTGTATTACGCGGGTACGCCGGTCGGCATAGCAAGAAGTGGTTTCGAGAGGGTTGGCAATGGTTTCGCGCGTGGATGAAATCCGCAGGTTACGCCAGAAGTCCGGCTTGCTTGGGCAGGTCGGCGACACGTCCGACCTGAAGCAGGACGGCGCTCTGGTTCCCGCCGGGACAGACCGCGTGCGGTGCCCGATGTGCGACGAGGACATTTCCGCCCGCGCGAAGAAATGTCGCCATTGCGGCGAGACGCTGGATCTGTCGTTGCGTGCTGCGGAAGAAGCCCGTCGCGCCGCCGAACGGCAGGCCAGCCCGCTGATGGGTGGCCACGCAGCCGCCGTGCCCTATACCAGGACCAAGAGCAAACTTGCCGCCTTCCTGCTCGCCTGGCTTCTGGGCGGCATTGGCGGACACAAGTTCTACCTCAACCGCGTCGGGCAGGGGCTGCTGTACCTGGTCTTCTGCTGGACCTTCATCCCGGCGCTCATCGCCTTCATCGAAGGCCTGGTCTACATCACCATGGATGACGAGCGGTTCTGGCAGAAATACGGCTAGCGCCGCTCCAGCGCTTCTTCGCATTCGGCCATCAGCTGGGCGATAATGTCAGCCACCGGTTCCTCGGCCTTGACCATGCCGACGCTTTGCCCCGCCATCAGGCTGCCGCCTTCGACATCGCCGTCGATCACCGCGCGGCGCAGCGCACCGGCCCAGTACTGCTCGATCTGCAACTGGGCCTCTTCCATGCCGACTTCACCCCGGTCGAGCCGGGCGGCGACTTCGATCTGCTTGGCGGTGAATTCCTCGGTGCCCTTGTTCTTCAGCGCACGGACCGGGATCACCGGCAGGCGCGGATCGACCTGAACGCTGGCCACAGCATCGCGGGCACTGGCGCGGAAGAACGCTTTCTTGAACTCGGGGTGGGCAATGCTTTCGGTGGCGCAGGCAAACCGGGTGCCGAGCTGGACCCCGGCGGCGCCCATCTCGAGATAGCTGGCCATCGCCTGCCCCTTGCCGATCCCCCCGGCGACGAACACCAGGTGCTCTTCCGCCAGTTCCGGCAGGATCTCCTGCGCCAGCACGCTGGTCGCGACCGGGCCGATGTGGCCGCCGGCCTCCATCCCCTCGATCACCAGTGCATCGGCACCGCTCCGCAGCAGCTTCTTCGCCAGCGCCAGCGTGGGGGCAAAGCAGATCACCTTGGCCCCGATGGCGGCGATCGCCTCGACGCTGCCCTTGGGCGGGATGCCGCCTGCCAGCACCACGTGGCCGACCCCGTGCCTGCCGCACACCGCGATCAGGTCGAACAGCAGCGGGTGCATGGTGATGAGGTTCACGCCAAAGGGCTTGCCGGTCAGCGCCCTGGTCGCCGCGATTTCTGCGTCGAGCAGCTCGGGCGTCATCGCCCCGCAGGCGATCACGCCAAATCCGCCCGCGTTGGATATCGCCGAGACCAGATGGCGCTCCGACACCCAGCTCATCGCACCGCACAGGATCGCGGTCTCGCAACCGAGGAAGGCAGTGCCGCGCTGCATCAGGCGGGCGGAATGGGGGAACTTTGTCATCCGCGGCGCGTTAGGAGCCTGAACCGGCTCCTGCAAGCCCCTGACGCTACGTCACAGGCGCGCTCTTTGAACGGACAACCCGATTACTATCTGGCAATTAATCGATTGGACTAATCAAACGGTTCGCGCCATTGCACCATGACACCCCTACCCTGACCACACTTGAAGAGGATGCATTCCCATGGACATGAAGACCGGCGAAATGAGCGGTGGATGCCCGTTCACCGGCACCAACCGCAGCCTGTTCGGCCGCACCAACCGCGACTGGTGGCCTGACGCGCTCCAGCTCGAAATCCTCACCGAAGGCGGCCGCCGTGCCGACCCGATGGACGAGGACTTCGACTATTGCGAAGCCTTCAACGCGCTCGATTACAATGCGCTCAAGGCTGACCTGACCGCGCTGATGACCGACAGCCAGGACTGGTGGCCGGCTGACTATGGCCACTACGGCCCCTTCTTCATCCGCATGGCCTGGCACGCCGCCGGCACCTATCGCACCGGCGACGGGCGTGGCGGCGCGTCGAGCGGCCAGCAGCGGTTTGCCCCGCTCAACTCCTGGCCCGACAACGGCAACCTCGACAAGGCCCGCCGCCTGCTGTGGCCGGTCAAGCAGAAGTACGGCAAGCACATCAGCTGGGCTGACCTGTTCATCCTCGCCGGTAATGTCGCGATCGAATCGATGGGCGGCCCGGTGTTCGGCTTCGGCGGCGGCCGCAAGGACGTGTTCGAGCCGGAAACCGTGTACTGGGGCACCGAGGAACAGTGGGTCAACGAAGGCGTTGCCACCCGCATCAATCCGGACGAAGGCAAGGCGCTCGACAACCCGCTCGCCGCGATCCAGATGGGCCTGATCTACGTCAATCCGGAAGGCCCGCAGGGCAACCCGCATGACTGGGACGGCATGGCCCGCGACATGCGCGAAACGTTCGCCCGCATGGCGATGAACGACGAGGAAGTCGTTGCCCTGACCGCCGGCGGCCACGCCTTCGGCAAGGCCCACGGGGCCAAGCCGGCTGAAACGTTCAGCAATGCGCCGGAAGGCGAGCACCTTGCCCTGCAGGGCTTCGGCTGGCTGACCGACAAGGACGAGATCGCCAAGGGTCACATCACCACTTCGGGCATCGAAGGCGCCTGGTCGAACAACCCGACCAAGTGGGGCGGCGATTACTTCCGCCTGCTGTTCAAGTACGATTACGAGCTGGTCCAGTCGCCCGCCGGAGCCAACCAGTGGCAGCCGATCGGCCAGACCGAGGAAGACATGGCGCCTGACGCGCGCGATCCTTCCAAGAAGGTCCCGACCATGATGACCACTGCCGACATGGCACTGAAGCGCGATCCGGAATTCCGCAAGATTTCGGAGCGTTTCCTCAACGACCAGGCCGCACTTGACGATGCCTTCGCCCGCGCCTGGTTCAAGCTGTGCCACCGCGACATGGGCCCCAAGATCCGTTACCTCGGCCCTGAAGTTCCGGCCGAAGACCTGATCTGGCAGGACCCGATCCCGGCCGGCACCATGCCGTCCGACGCCGATGTCGCCGCGTTCAAGTCGGCCATCCTCGCCAGCGGCCTGACTGTCAGCGAGCTGGTCAAGGCGGCCTGGGCCTCGGCCTCGACCTACCGCAATTCGGACCATCGCGGCGGGGCCAACGGTGCCCGCATCCGCTTCGCTCCGCAGAGCGGGTGGAAGGCGAACGATCCGGAAGAACTGGCCAAGGTTCTCGCCAAGATCGAGGAACTGCGCGGGTCCCTGTCGATGGCCGATGCCATCGTGCTGGCAGGCACCGCAGCGGTCGAGAAGGCAGCGAAGGATGCCGGTTTCGACGTGACCGTGCCGTTCACCGGCGGTCGCGGCGATGCCAGCGAAGCGCAGACCGATGGCGAAAGCTTCGAGCCGCTCGAGCCGTTCGCTGACGGCTTCCGCAACTACCTCCGCACCAAGGCTTCGGTGAAGACCGAGGACATGCTGGTCGACAAGGCCCACCTGCTGGGTCTGTCGATGCCGGAAATGACCGTCCTGGTTGGCGGGATGCGGGCGCTCGGCGCTGTGTCGGGCAACACCGGCCATGGCGTGTTCACGGACCGCAAGGGCCAGCTGACCAACGACTTCTTCGTCAACCTGCTCGACATGAGCACGGAATGGCAGGTGGTCGATACCAGCGGTGACGAGGAATTCGTCGGCAAGTGTCGCAAGACCGGCGCGGAAAAGTGGCGGGCGACCCGCACCGATCTGGTGTTCGGTTCCAACTCGCAGCTGCGCGCTGTCGCCGAAGTCTATGCCGAGAAGGGCCACGAGGAAAAGTTCGTGCGCGACTTCGTCAAGGCCTGGACCAAGGTGATGAACGCCGACCGGTTCGACCTGAGCTACGCCAGGTACCACCAGTAAGCCGCAAGGCTGACACCTGACCGAAGCGCCAAGAGCCCTTCGGGTCGCGGAAGACCGGTCGCTCCTCCCCCCTCCCGGAGCGGCCGGTCTTCTTGCTTTCAGATCCAGCCCAGCTCCTTCAGCACAGCCGCATTGGCGCGGGCAACCGGCGCTTCCAGCCCGCCGGGCAGGACCAGCCGCAGGTTGCGCCCGTCGCGGCGCACGTCCTCCACCGCGTGGCGGGCGACCCACCAGCTGCGGTGGACCTGCTGGCCCTCGATCCCGTCCAGTTCGGCCATGGCATCGCGCAACCGCATCAGGACCAGCTCGCTGCCGAGCACGGTATGCGCGCGGACATAGTGGTCCTCCATTTCCAGCGCGATCAGGTCCGTGCCGAGATGCGGCGGCAGGCGGTCGAGGAAGCGCGGCTGGCTCGCCGCAGGCGCCGGGGCAGCGGTGGCTGGCGGCGCGCCCCTGGGGCGCGGCGCTGCGCCCGGTGCGGGTGCGGTTTTGGCGCGCTCGATCAGGAAGAAGACCACCGTGACCATATCGCCAACCACCAGCACATAACCGTAGGTCGTCGCCAGCGTATTGAAGCCCGGCAAGGGCAAACCGCGCGGCAGCCGGTCGATCCCGGCAACCACCAGCGTCATCGGCACTGTCGCGCTCAGGCAGGCGAACACCCACAGCAACCACACCGGCAAGTCCAGCCCCTGTCCGACCCGCTCCACCGCCCACCCCATAGGGCGATAGCAGGCATAGCCGGCCAGCCCGAGGCCGACCCAGTAGGCCAGCCGGGTCGGGAAGCTCGTCTGGAACGTGCCGAACGGGCCGATCAGCGCCAGCACCACGCCGATTGCGATCATCACCGCGAGGTCGATCACGAGCTTGCGCCAGAATTGCCTGCGCGGGTTCGGAAGGGCCTGCTCCATCGGACAGGAACCTAGCGCCCGTTCGCGCTTCGTAAAGTGGCAGGCCCCGGAATTTGCGCACCATTCGCGCACCGGAGCGCCCACTCACGCAGATGCGCTGGCGCGTGAACGGCCCGACGGCAGGAAGGGCGGGCAACCACGAACCGGAGTTTCCTCAGATGACCGCTCTCGCCCTTGCCGCCCCCCGCCCAGCCTCGTTCGACATCGGACCCGTTGCCCGCACCCTTGTCAGCCTGGCCTGCTTCACCATGTGCTTCTTCATCGTGCTGGCACTGGGCCGCGCGGCGCTGGGGCTGGTGCCCGACCTGCACCACTATACGAAACTGCCTGTGATGATCCATGTCGCCAGCGTGCTGCCGACCATCCCGCTGGGTGGTTACCTGCTGCTTGCGCCGAAGGGCACGCCGCGCCACCGCATGCTGGGCAAGGTCTGGCTCATGCTGATGCTGGTGACCGCGACCAGCGCGATCTTCATCCAGACGACCGGCGGTTTCAGCTGGATCCACCTGTTCGTGCCGCTGACCTTCCACGCAGCGTGGAAGGTGATGGACACCGCCCGCAAAGGCGACATCGCAGGCCACAAGAAGCATCTCGTGAC
>JAHDXX010000209.1 GCA_023384025.1 Sphingomonadaceae bacterium | reverse complement strand
CGTTTTTCCTTGACCGGATCGACTGCGATCACCTGCCCGGCACCGGCGATCTTGGCGGCGTTGATCGCAGCAAGCCCGACCCCGCCGCAGCCGACCACCGCCACGCTTTCACCGGGAACGACCTTGCACGCATTGAAGATCGTGCCCGCCCCGGTGGTCACTGCGCAGCCGAGCACCGCAGCCCGGTCGAGCGGCATGTCCTTGTCGATGCTGACACAGGCATGCTCGTGAATCAGCATCTGTTCGCAGAACGCCGACAGGTTGAGCATCTGCAGGACCGGCGAGCCATCCGCGCGGCGAATGCGCGGTGCGGCATCTCCAGCGCGGCGGGTGTCGCCACCCAGGCACAGTGCCATCCGCCCGGTAACGCAGAACTCGCAGTGGCCGCAGAACGCGGATAGGCAAGAGACGACGTGGTCGCCCGGCTTTACCGTCTTCACTTCACTGCCGACCGCGCGGACCACCCCCGCCGCTTCGTGGCCGGGAATGGCCGGAAGCGGGTGGGGGTAGCTGCCTTCGATGAAGTGCAGGTCCGAATGGCACAGGCCGCAGGCCTTGGTGTCGATCAGGACCTCGTGGGGGCCCGGTTCGGCCAGTTCGACTTCGCCGATGGTCAGCTTGCCGACCTGTTCGAGAATTGCTGCCTTTGCCATAAACTCACTCTCTCACTGTGCTTCGAGACGAGGTTCGGACTGCGTCCTCACCTCTCCTCAGCACGAACGGTTGTAAATCTCTCCGTTCGTCCTGACGAGCGAGGACGCAGGTCCGAGCGTCTCGAAGGATTACCGCGCCACGCCCATGTCACCTGAGCTGAACGACGCCTCGGCCCGCATCGGGCCCTTGCCGTCGCGCAGCGCGTTGGCGGTCGGACCCGCCACAGGAGCGTGCTTGGCAAACTCCATGTGCGCGATCGAGCGGGCGTGGACTTCGTCCGGCCCGTCGGCGAGGCGCAGGGTGCGCTGGTGGGCATAGGCTGCGGCCAGGCCATAGTCTTCCGACACCCCGCCGCCGCCATGGGCCTGGATTGCATCGTCGATGATCCGCAGCGCCATGTTCGGGGCCTGCACCTTGATCATGGCGATTTCCTGCTTGGCCGCCTTGTTGCCGACCTTGTCCATCATGTCCGCAGCCTTGAGGCAGAGCAGGCGGGTCATGTCGATGTCGATCCGCGCGCGGGCAACGCGCTCTTCCCATACCGAGTGCTTGTAGACCGGCTTGCCGAACGCCTCCCGCTCCTGCAGGCGGCGGCACATCTTCTCCAGCGCTTCCTCGGCCACGCCGATGGTGCGCATGCAGTGGTGGATACGGCCAGGCCCGAGGCGCCCCTGCGCGATCTCGAACCCGCGTCCTTCGCCCAGCAGCATGTTGGTGACGGGAACGCGCACGTCCTTCAGTTCGACTTCCATGTGGCCGTGCGGCGCATCGTCATAGCCGAACACTGGCAGGTGGCGCAGGATGTTCACTCCGGGGGTGTCGATCGGCATCAGCACCATCGACTGCTGGGCGTGACGCTGGGCGCCGAAATCGGTCTTGCCCATGACGATCGCTATCTTGCAGCGCGGATCGCCAAGGCCCGACGACCACCACTTGCGCCCGTTGATCACGTACTCGTCGCCGTCGCGCTCGATCCGGGTCTCGATGTTGGTCGCATCCGACGAGGCGGTGAAAGGCTCGGTCATCAGGAAGGCCGAACGGATCTCGCCGTTCATGATCGGCTTGAGCCATTGTTCCTTCTGTTCGCGGGTGCCGTAGCGGTGGAACACTTCCATGTTGCCCGTATCGGGCGCGGAGCAGTTGAACACTTCGCTGGCGAAGCCGATCCGGCCCATTTCCTCGGCGCACAGGGCATACTCGAGGTTGGTCAGGCCCGGTCCTTCGAATTCGAAGGTGTCGTCGACATGGTGGTGGCTGCTGTTCTGCGGCGGCATGAACAGGTTCCAGATCCCCTGCGCCTTCGCCTTCGCCTTCAGTTCCTCGACAATCGGAAGGACCTTCCACCGCTCGCCCTCGGCATCCTGCTGCTTGTAGGTCGGCACCGCCGGGCGCACGTGGCTCTCGATGAAGCCGCGCACGCGGTCGCGCCAGTAGACCTGCCGTTCAGTGGGTTCGAAATCCATCAGTCGTTCCTCTCGATAATCGTGGTGTAGGGGTGTCCGGTTCGAATCTTTGCCAGCGACGGTGGCAGAGGTGCCGGGATGCGCCAAGCTCTCATTTGTGCGGCCTCATGCGGAATCGCCCCGGCTTGCCGCCATGGCAGCGAGCCGGTTCTCGTGATCGGCACGGCTGATCGGGAAGCGGCCCAGCCAGAAGGCTGACACCAGCCCCAGCACCAGCACTGCACCGCAGTACATGGCAATCAGGCTGGCAATCACTGCGGTCGAGACGTCACCCGGAGCTGTGCCAATGGGGAAGGCCGCCAGCGACAGCATGCCTCCCGCCAGCAGGATCCCGACCCCGGTCGCGCTCTTCTGCACAAGCCAGTTGCCGGCATAGAAGCTGCCTTCCGCGCGGCGGCCGGTCTTGTGCTCGAATGCCTCGACGATCTCGGCGACCATCGAGGTAGCCGAGATGACTGCCGCAACCCCGGCGGCATTGCTGATGAAGATGAAGACGAACAGCGCCGCTGCCCCGGAATTGCTGCCCAGTTGCGGCCAGAGGCCAAGCGCGTGAAGGCCATAGGGGATGAGCCAGAACGTCATCGACACCAGTGTTGTGATCGCACCGGTCCGCGCCTTGCCATAACGGCGGTGCAAGCCGCCCAGCAAAACGAACACCGCAACCACGCTGAAGAACAGCACGAGCGGGTAGACCGCAATCTGCGCTTCTGACAGCTGCCACACGAAGTAGTAGAGATAGTTCGACAGGGCGAAAGTCATCCCCTGGCTGACGTAGGCAGCCAGCGCCCCGGCGGCGAAGATCAGGAAGGCCTTCTCCGAGAACGCTTCGATGATCTCGTGAAAGGTGGCGCGCAGGCGGAACGGGGGCGGCTTGTCCTTGGGGTAGCGCGCGACGAAGCTGTGCTGGCCGGCCGCAGAAATCAGCACAAAGGTGGCCATGGTCACCGCGCCGAACAGGCCATAGGCATGGTACCCTTCCTGCCCGAGCAGGTCGTCGCGCAGGAACACCTGATAGGCCAGGAACAGGGTGATGAGACCGCCGGTCCAGCCGAACAGGAAGCGATAGCGGAACAGCGTGGTGCGCTCGTCGTAGTCGCGGGTCATCTCCGGAACCAGCGCCATGGACGGCACTTCGCAGGCGGACAGGAGCAAGCGGACAGCGATGGCGATTCCCAGCAGCGACCAGAAATCAGGCGGACCGGAAATCGGCGGCACCCACATGAAATACCACGCGAACGCCAGCGGGATCGGCGCGGCATAGAGCCACGGCAGGCGCCGCCCCCAGCGGGTATAGGTCCGGTCCGTCAGATTGCCCAGCAATGGGTCGACCAACGCGTCTACCACCAGCGCGATGACCAGCGCCAGGCTGACCAGCCACGCCTCCATTCCCAGGACCTGGTTATAGTAGGTCAGCAGGAAGACCGAAAAGCCGTTGTCCTTGATCCCGAATGCGACTGAACCGGCACCGTGGAACAGCTTGATCCGGAAGGGCAGGGGGCGTGGCGGCGGGGTCATGCGGCGGAGCCTGCTCCTGCCTGCGCCTCCAGGGCTTCGAGTGCGCTGTAGACGCCCGGCAGCTCGGGGTCCCAGCTATAACGCGGGCCAAGGGTGATGCCGCCATCGACCAGCAGGCTGGTGCCGGTCAGGAATCCGCCCGCCTCGCTGGCAAGGTAGGCGCAGGCCTCGGCGATATCGGCCGGCTGGCCGCCGCGTTTCACCGGCTGGGCGTTGGACGACATCTGCGCCATCATGCCCTTCGCCAGTTCCTTCTGTTCCTGCGGGATGCCGAGCGAGGCGGTGAAGATATTCGTGTTGATCAGCCCCGGCTGGATTGCGTTCACGCGGATGCCGAACTGTGCGAGGTCGGCTGCGGCCATCTTGGTCAGGTGCAGCACGCCTGCCTTCGCCACGGCATAGGCGGTGGGCGAATAGCCCGGCCCGACTGCGGCGACGCTGGAAACGTTGATGATCGAGGCGTTGGGTCGCCCCTTCATGTAGGGCACGGCATAGCGGATCCCGAACGCGACCGAGCGCAGCAGCAGGTCCATCGTCCGGTCCCAGTCGGCCGGCTCGATCTCGTCGATCGTGGCACGTGCGCCGCCGGCTCCGGCGTTGTTGAACACCACGTCGATCCCGCCGGTCTCGCTGCCGGCGCGGTCCATCAGCGCGCTGATCGCTTCGGTGCTGGTCACGTCGCAATGCTGGAAGCGGATCGCGCCATCGCCTTCCGACACGAGGCTGGCGCCACCATCGGCGTCGATATCGGCTGCGTAGACCACTGCCCCTTCGCGCGCGAACAGCAGGGCTGCGGCCCGTCCGATTCCGGACGCGGCTCCGGTGATGACCACGGTCTTTCCCGAGAATCGCATTGCCGGTCTCTCCCTTGTTGTTATGCTGCCAGCCTAAGCCCGTTCCAGCTTACGTCAACGTAACTTCACCTGACGCTACGGCATGGCGAGTGGCGGTGAACGTGCTTGCAGCGACGGCCCGATTGCCCTTACGTTTGCGTCAAGCATGCGGGAGGCGACTCCGCGCAGCACGAGAACGAGAGGAGTTCATGACCATGTCCGACCTGGAAACCTTCCGCGCGGAAACCCGCGCATGGCTGGAAGCCAACTGCCCGCCCGAAATGCGCGAACCGGCGCGGGGGGAAGAGGACGTGTACTGGGGTGGCCGCAACGCCACGTTCCAGAGCGATGCGCAGAAGGCGTGGCTCGAAGCCTGTGTCGCCAAGGGCTACACCGTCCCGGCGTGGCCGAAGGAATATGGCGGCGCGGGACTCAACCCGGGCGAAGCCAAGGTCCTGCGCGAGGAAATGAACCGCATCAACGCCCGCCCGCCCTTGTCGAGCTTCGGCATCTGGATGCTTGGCCCGGCGCTGCTCCACTTCGGAACCGAAGGGCAGAAGAAGCACTTCCTGAATGAAATCGCACGCGGCGAAGTGCGCTGGTGCCAGGGCTATTCGGAGCCGGGCAGCGGGTCCGACCTCGTCTCGATGCAGACCTTCGGCGAAGACCACGGCGATCACTGGGTCGTCAATGGCCAGAAGATCTGGACCAGCTACGCCGACAAGGCGGACTGGATCTTCTGCCTTGTCCGTACCGACAAGGCGAACAAGTACCAGGGCATCACCTTCATGCTGTTCGACATGACCTCGCCCGGGGTCACGACCAAGCCGATCAAGCTGATCAGCGGCAACAGCCCGTTCTGCGAAACCTTCTTCGACAATGTCAAAGTGCCCAAGTCCTACGGCGAGGACATTCCTGGCTATGTCGGCACGATCAACCGCGGCTGGGATGTCGCCAAGTACCTG
>JAHDXX010000208.1 GCA_023384025.1 Sphingomonadaceae bacterium | reverse complement strand
GCCGTATGCGCTTCTTCCATAACCAGGACTGCCTGCGATGTATCAGGATCGATCTCGTGGCCGACCCATTGGGGGGCAGCCTTGGCGAAGGCCGCGATCGCGGTGCGCAGACGATCTCGCAAGCGCCGCGCCTCGTCCGGCCTGACGTCGGGCGCGGCGAGAGCGTCGTGCAGGATTTCGATGCGCCGCGCGACATCGCCCAGGGCGCGGTCGAGATCGACGAGCTCGTGAAGCAGCGCGCGGCTGATCCCCATGGCCCCGCCGGCGGCGGCGAGGCGCGCCTTGAGGCCGCCCTGGAAGCGGCGCTGGTAGCGTTCGCGCAAGGTCGAGCTGTGATAGGGGCGCAGGCGACTGGTCAGCCCCTTGGCGCCGACGCGGAGCAGTTCGAGGCGGTCCTTGCGCGCGCCGAACAATTTGATCAGTTCCTCGGCCGCGCCGTTGACCGCCTCGTGGCTCTGGCTCGCCACCAGGATCTTGGATGCGCCGCCGCGCGTGACCAACCAGTGGACGAGCGCGCCGATGAAGCGCGTCTTGCCGGTGCCCGGCGGCCCCTGCATCAGGCCGAGCGGTCCGGAGCCGAGGATTGTGCTGAATGCCGCACGCTGCCCTGCGTTAAGACCATAGCCCTTGAGCTCTTCATCGGTCGGAGCAAGGGCAAAGGTCGCGGGCACCTTGCGCTTCCGCGGCTCGAAATAATCGATGAGGTCAGGGATCTCGCTGGTGCGCGATAGGATGCGATCAACGCCGCGTTTACGGCGGTCGAGCGAGGCTTGCGCCCGGCGGTCAATGAGCGAGACTATATCGCCTACGCTCGGCGGACGAGCCATGTTGCGGATGGCGATCGTGCGGTCGGTGAGATCGCGCAGGTCGAGCTTGCCGATGAACCTGCCGCGCGCGCCGTCGCGGGTGCGCACTTCGACATCGCTTTCGCTGTCGAAGTCGAACGGCCGGTCGGTCTCATAAGTGTAGACGACCGCATCGGTCGTGTCGGCAGCCCGCTCGCCGATCGTGATGCAAGGAATGAACTCTTCCTCGAGATCAATCAGCGTCTGCCAGAGCTGCGCGGCGACGAAGCCGGTTGGGCTGGCACTGCGCTCACCGTCGATCGGTTCGACAGTGGCCGGAAGGGCCCCGTCGAGGAAGGCGACAAGGTCTGCAACATCGTCGATCCGACCATCGGCTGTCTCGAGGCGCAACGCCATGGGGGTTCCGCGCCGTGTGTAGGAAAGCCCATCGAAATCGATGGCCTCGATGGCGCAATGTTCGATAAGGCTGCCCCGCATGCGCAGGAGCAGGCTGCTGTCGAGGCCATTGATGCGATATTCGGTGCGCTGGTCGCGAAGGCGCTGGATGCGGACATAGAATGTGTCGTCATCCGGGGTGAGCTCGCCATCGGGCAGCCCAGGCGAGGTGACGACGAAACGCGGCACGGGCGGCGCATTCACACGATCGAGATCCTGCCGTGCGGCAATGAGCAGCGGTTCGAGCGTCTCGATCGCGGTGCGATTCAGGTCTTCGCTGATTGCGCTGTCGAGCGCGGGGAGCCGGTCGGTACCGGCCTCGTCGACCATGGCGCGCGCGATCTTAACAACGGCGAAGCGATCGATCTGCTGGCCGGTTAGGCGCTCCCAGCCCTCCGGCAGATAGGAATGGTTGCGGATCGCGCCGATGCCCGGCGGTGCCAGGTCGAACAGGTCGATGATGGTGAGCGCGTCCTTGTGCTCGCCGCTGTCGATCAGGATGTTCGCGGGGCTGAGATCGTCATGGGTGCAACCAAGGCCGTGCAGCACATCGATCGTCTGGCCGAGCGTCGCGATGATCTCCGCCGCCCGCGCCGGATCGTCGATCGAACTTTCGCCAAGCGGTATCCCGGTAGATCGGCGATAGACGACGAAGGGGCCAACGGATGACAGGCCGGCGGCCTCGAAATGAGGCAAGCCGTCCTGCGGTTTGAGGCGGAGCCGCGCGATGCCTTCGAACATGGCGAGCATCGCGAGGTCGAGGGCCTGCGACTGACCGCGCCGCATGCCCGTCCAGACCTTGACCATGCAGTCGGTACCACCAACACGCGTCAGATAGATGGCGCAGCGCTCATTCTGCTTAACATTGCCGCTATTGGGCCACTTCACGAACGGAATGTCCGTGACTTCATAGGTGTCGAGCCGGGAATGATCGATTGCAGGCTCGGCCGGCGACAGAATTTCGCCGACCGCATCGGCGAAGAGTTGGGCATCGCCATAGCGCTCCGCTGGCACCTGTGCGCCAGCCTTGGCCAGGACCTCATCGAGCCCATCCGGGAAGGCCACGGAGGTTGACGGGTCGTCCGGCGCGACGATTTCACGAGCAATCTGTGCAAGCTGATAAACGTCGCGTTCGCTCGCGGTGCCGGCGAGTCCCTTGTCCAGGTCCTCCGGCAAAGGCGCTGAATAGCCACGCAGGAGGTCGAGCCAGTCACCAACCGACTCATCGGAAGTAACTTGGGCAGACATGAAGCCAGTGAGCGCGAGCCTGGTCGGTGAGGTCATCCAGACGCAGGCGGGGGCGAGGTCGCGGTGGGCGACGCCCTGACGGTGCAGTTCGGCGGCGATGCCCAGAAGAGTAGTGATCGTGTCGAGGCGCTGGTCGAGCGGGAAGGACGAGCGGTTCTTCTCGATATAGCGGCGTAGAGTCGTCCAGTTAGGCGGCAGTCCCAGAACCTCATAATGATCGGTTAGGATCTCATCGGGCGGCGCGACGGTGGACTGCAGCACGGCGGCATTGGCGATGACCGAACTGTTAGCCTCACGCAGCAGGCCGACGACGCGAGCCTCGCGTTCGGCGACGATGCGCCGGGTTTCTGGGCTGTTGAGATCGTGGGGCAGCATGTCGAGCTGCCATTGGCGAAGCAGTGCCTTGATGCGCGGGTCGCGAAACTGCTGAGCGCCATGTTCGGCAAACAGGCCGCGAGGGTGGACAAACAGGTCGCTCTCGCTGATGCCATAGCCATCCCAGTTCATCTGGCTGGCGCGGAACAGGATGGGATTGCGCAGGACCTTGTCGAACTCGCCGACCAGCGAACAGGGCTTCACGCTGAGAATGGTCGTCTTTTCCAGCAGGCCGGCGCGCCCAGCCGGATCGCCGAGGCTGCGAGCGTCGGCCAGGGACCACGTATAGCGCTGGTCGTCGGGATGAAGCTTGGCTGAGGTGCAACTGCCGGTCAGCACGACGCGCAGATCCACATAGACCTTGGCAAGCGCGGGAATGCGTTGGGAAATTATCCCTTTGACCTTGCGCGCCTTCTCGCTGAGGAGCGCGACGGGCGAGCGGCCGCGGGGGCGTTCGTCGACGACCCAGCGATCACCCCGCGCCATAAGATCGCCATTCCAGTCCTTCAGTTCGAGCAGCATGACGCGATCGTCGGTGACGAGCAGCGCATCAATCTCGATCGGCGATGAATTCTTGGGATAGCAGGTTAGCGAAGCGTAGAGCAGCCAGTGCGCAGGCAGGGCTTCGGCTAGGGCGTTAATGCCCTTGATTTCACGCAGATGAATACCCGCGCTATTAAGATAGTGAACTTTGCAGGCCAAGCCCTGTGTCTCCTCGCTCGCAGTTTATCGAAATCGCGGACAATTGCGAGCAGCCTTGATTTGTCGGTAAGCCTGAGCGCGTAATGGCAGACGCTGGTGCGGTGAGACACTTGAACTAGCGTAGGGTCAGTTATTCACAAGCCATGCCCCAAAGATCAGCCGCTATGGATCGTCCAACATTGCAGCCATTCCTGCTTTGGCGAACTATTTTCCACCTTTGGACTCGTCGAAAGGATGAGCAAGCGTCTGGCATTAGGGTGCAAAGCTGGCACAGTTTCGCAGTCTCCGATTTCGGATCCGTAACCGAATCCTGACACCTAGATCCCGATCCCGCGCGAGCGGTCCAAGGCCCAATCAATTCCACCGCCCGGCTTGACCAGACCGGTGACGTGCTGGCCAAGGTGCTTGTCGAGTTGGGGTCGCCAGGGGACCAGTTCGAACCCAAGGCCATTGTCAATCATCGCGAACCGACCCGACGCAAGTTGCAGACGCTGGCGATAGGTGCCGGATACCGCTTCACCTTCCCCACCCGATCGATGCGGCAGACCAGTACGCTCGACGATGGCTTCGACGGCGGCAGCTAGGTCACGATCACGCAGATTTGTCAGGAGATTGCGGGCCACAATGATCCGACCGCCGTGTTTGGTCGCAAGACCTTCCGAGACCAGATGCTCTGCCCGATCGCGTTTGGCCTGTTCGATCATTTCACCGAACCCGCCGCCCGACTGGATTGGTTCTGATGACAGCAATTGCCGGTCGAGCCAGGTGCTCCCGCGCGCGGTCATCTGCTCGGCCAGCGCCAAGTCAGACTGAACCCATAGCGACTGCCCCTGCCGACCTCGCCGGTCGGTCCAGGTTCGCAGTTCGACGATCGCGCCGGGTGCCGCGTCGCTGGTCTGTTCGATATCAGTGAACCGGAGGTGATGGACGCGCCCGTCGGCCCCATCGATCACCGCATAGGCCTGCCCGCTTAATTCATCATGTAACCCGCGCTCGACCAGGCGACCGATGATGCGATCCTCCCCCACGCTCGGGTGCATGGCGAAACGCCCAGGATCCGTTGCCACGCCGAGGCCCGTCATGGCCCGGTGCATGGTCTTGATGATGTCGCCGCGCACGCCGAGCTGGCGCAGTGTTGGTTCGATGTCTGGCTTAAGCGACCAGCAGGCTGGCGCGATCCTGGTCGCCAGCCCCAGACGTTCGAGCGTGCCCGCTCGGCCGATCAAGTGCCGGTCCATCGCCGATTGGTTGCGCTGCGGTTCAGGGCGAAGGTCGATGACGCCGCCCAGCTGATCGGCCATCCGGTGGAGCCGCCGGTCAAGACTGGTCCAGCGATCGGCCTCGACCTCGCGGGTGAGCGCCCGGTCGATCTCGCGCTCGCTGCGTGGACCCAACTCCATGGTGACCCGCTCTTCCGCGCGCCCACGCATGCCTTGGCGGATGTAGTCCTTGTCGATCACCAGGTCCTGGCCATCGTCTGCCTTACCGCGCAAGAGGATATGGATGTGCGGATTGTCGGTGTTCCAGTGATCGACCGCGACCCAGTCCAGCCTCGTGCCGAGGTCCTGCGCCATGTCGGCCATGAGCTCGCGGGTGAAGGCACGAACATCTGCCAACTCGCCAGCGTCTTCGGGCGAGACGATAAAGCGGAAGTGATGCCGGTCGTCGGCACAGCGCCCGGCGAAGGCAGTGCCATCGGCAGATGCGCCGTCGCTCCCAAACAGCTCGGCATCCTTCCCGTCACGGGTGACCCCGTCGCGTTTCAGGTAGGTCACGTGGCGCGCGAGCGGGGCAGCCGAGAAGCGGGTGCCCACATGCCGGACCACGCGCGCCTTGACCAGCACACGGCGCTGACCCTGCCGTGCGCGCATGCGCAGGACGGCGCTGCGGCCACGAGCATTGCGACAAGT
>JAHDXX010000207.1 GCA_023384025.1 Sphingomonadaceae bacterium | reverse complement strand
GATGAAGGCGAACAACATCTACTGGTACTGCGCCGATCCGGGCGACAGCGTGATCCTTGCCATGCCCTATGGCCATATCGCCGGGGTCGGCACGGCGCTGGGCGCGGTGCTGGGCGGGCAGGAGCTGCTGGTCCACCGCGAGTTCGACCCGGTCCAGCTGATCGGCGATGTCGAGCGCTACCGGGTCAAATGGCTGTTCCTCGTGCCCGCTGCAATCCGCCTGCTGCTCGCACACCCGGCGGCGGAGAACGCCGATTTCTCCAGCGTGTGCGGGCTTACTTATGGCGCCAGCCCGATCCCGCTCGACCTGCTCAAGCAGGGGGTTACCCGGCTCGGGTGCGACTTTGCCCAGCTCTACGGCCTGACCGAAACCTTCGGCACAGTGGTCAGCCTCTCGCCCGACGACCACAAGCCGGACAATATCATCGGCCGCGAGCAGGTGATGACCTCCGCAGGGCGGGCCCTGCCGGGCACCGAGCTGGCGATCCTTGACGAGAACCTCCAGCCGCTCCCGCCGGGGCAGATCGGCGAAGTGGCGATTCGGGGCGACAGCGTCATGCTCGGCTACTGGAATCGCCCCGAAGAGAACGCCAAGGCCATGGTTGCGGGCGGCTGGTTCCGCACCGGCGATGCCGGCATCCTCGACGAAGAGGGCTATCTCTACATCCAGGACCGGATCAAGGACATGATCATCACGGGCGGCGAGAACGTCTACCCGGCGGAAGTGGAAAGCGCGGTTTTCGGCCACCCGGACATTGCCGACATCGCCATCATCGGCGTTCCGGACGAGAAATGGGGCGAGGCGGTAAAGGCCGTGATCGTGCGCCGCCCGGGCAGCGATCTCGACGAAGCCGGGGTGATCGCCTACGCCAAGGGCCGGATCGCCGGGTTCAAATGCCCCAAGACGGTCGACTTCATCGAGGCCCTGCCGCGCAACCCCAGCGGCAAGATCCTCCGCCGCGAACTGCGTGCCCCCTACTGGGAGGGCAAGGAGCGGATGGTCAACTGAGAGCGGGAACAGGCCAGAAAAGCTGGCGCACCCGACATTGCTAAAACTTCTGTCGCAGGCAGTGTCGGGACGTCCCTAACCACTCTGTAAAATCAGGGATTTGTCTTCTACCGTGTTCACGGCTGATCGCCTTCGTTTGCCTGCATTTCGTGTCCCATGTGGGGTCGAAAGTTGGAACAATTTTATGGTGTGTATAACCTATGGCACTGACAGCATTGAAGGTGAAGAACGCCAAGCCCGGTCGCTACGTTGACGGCCGTGGCTTGTGTCTTTTCGTGAAGGAAAGCGGCTCCCGTAGTTGGGTCTTGCGGATGCAGCATAACGGCAGGCGGCGCGACTACGGATTGGGATCGGCGCTCGATGTGACGCTGACTGAGGCGCGGGATGCAGCAGCCGCATTGCGCCGCCAGGTTCGCGCTGGGATCGATCCGGTTGCCGAGCGGCGGAAGTCGCGCAAGGTAGTGCCCAGCTTCGAGACCGCAGCGCGCGAATGCTACGAGGCGCTGAAGGACGGCTGGAAGAACCAGAACTACCGCAATTGGATTTCCAGCATGGAAAACCACGTCTTCCCGCTGATCGGCAGGAAGCCCGTCGATCAGGTGGATAGCACCCACGTGGTCGAGGTGCTCACGCCCATCTGGCTCGAAATCCCCGACACGGCTCGCAAGATTTTGCAGCGCATCGGTGCCGTGCTCGACTTCGCGCATATCAAGGGATGGAGGGAAGAAGAGGCCGCGCTGCGCTCAGTCCGCAAGGGCTTGCCGCGCCAGACCGACAAGGTCGAGCACTTCAAGGCGATGCCTTATGCCGACATTCCGGCGTTCATGAAGAATCTGGCGACCGCATCACCCACCACGGGCCGCGATGCCCTGCGTTTCACCATCTACAACGCCGTTCGGTCGAGCGAGACGCGCAAGGCCGTCTGGACCGAGATCGACCTCGACAAGGCGGTTTGGACCATTCCCGGTGAGCGCATGAAGGCGAAGGAAACCCATGTGGTGCCGCTCTCTAAGGCAGCGGTTTCCATTCTGCGTCGGCGCTGGAAACTGCGCACGAGCGACGATGGCCTCGTCTTCTCGAACAATGGCGAGAAGCCCATCAGCGACATGACAATGACCAAGCTGTTGCGGGATGCCGGGATCAAGAGCGCAACCGTCCATGGCTTCCGCTCCGCATTCACCGATTGGGCAGCGGAGAAGACCGACTTTCCGAAGGAAGTGGCGGACAAGGCATTGGCGCACAAGTTGAACAACCAGGTCGAAGCCGCCTATCGCCGCACCGATTTCTTCGACAAGCGGCGCGAGCTGATGGCGAGGTGGGCAAGCTATGTTGATTGCCCTTCTGAGGTGGCAAACATTGCGGAGTAAGGCTGGAACTTGATTCTGTGGCGGCAGAAGCAAACGGACCTACAACTTCACACCGGAAAGTTTGCCTGCCTGCTGGACCCAGTCAGCGAATTGCCGGCCTATTTTATCACCTTCGTGGATGTCGAGATAACGGACGTGATCGATCTTCGACTTTCCAGGGGGCTGAGGCTCAAGCGCATCGCCCTTATGAAAAGTCACTTTGACGTAGCGATCAAAGCAGTGGTAGCTGAGGAAGTAACGGTTGTCTTCGGTGCCGTAGTGTGGCGTATTCCACTTGACCGCTTTCTGCACGCCCGGCACCTCCCGGCAAACGATATCGTCCACAGTGCGGCACACAGCCTGTTTCCAGCCCGGAACGGCATCGAGATAGGCCTGCACGGGCTCGTCACCATAACCCTTCGGAATTTGTGGATTGCCGCCTGAAAGAAGCTTTGGTGTTTCCTCGCTCATTCGTCTGAACCTCTGGCCTTCTGATTGCCGAGATACGGCAAAGCAAAAAGATAGAGCCCGCTGAGCATCATGAGCACAAGCGGGAATAGCGGTGCGTAGGTGATGGTTGCAGGGGGCTCGCCGAAAGCCATCGCGATGAAATTTGCGATGACGGTGCCGATGAAAAGGATTCCGATCCATCGATGTGATTGGCGGATAATTCTACTCATGACGCGTTTTCTCCGCAGTTGGCCGGAAGTTATCAGTTGACCTCTTTGGCAAGCACGCTTTCCAGCGCTTCCAGGAATCGCGGCCAACCTACTTTTGCTCCGTGGTAGGCTAGCTTGCTCTCTGCGGGGATCTTCGTGTGATCGAGCCGCAGCAGTGTTCCATTTCCCTGTGGCGTCAATGTCCAGGTTACCTCGCTGGTGAGGCCGGGGCCGTTCCACGTGTAGGCTAGCAACCGTTCGGGTTCGACCGCCAGCACGGTTCCGGTGACTTGGCCCCATTCTGCTTCCATCGCGAATGTCTTGCCGGATTCTGCCTGGAAATCGCATGGCATCAGCCATTCGCCGAGCAAACTCGACTGGGTGAGCGCGCGCCAAACCCTCTCAGGAGGGTGATCGAGAAAGCGCTCGAAATCGAGCGCTCGGAATGCTGGTTCACTATCGGTCATTGATCCATCCGTCTGAGCAAGTCTTCGAGCGCGTCGAGCCGCACATCCCAGAAGCGGCTCATATCCTGCACCCAGTCCGTCAGTGGAGTGATCCCTTCGGGCCTGGCCCGACAATGCGTATTGCGACCTTCGCGCCGCAGCGCGACGAGATTGGCGCGGTCAAGAGCCGCTAGATGTTTGGAGATCGCCGGCTGTGAGACACCCGATCCCTCTGCCAACAGGCCGACAGTAAGTTCTCCTTCGCGACAAATGCGCTCGAACAGCGCACGCCGCGTAGGGTCCGAGAGGCTCTTGAAAAGTACGGTTTGCGAATCCATCCCCGATCTCATAACCCTTTAGCTATAGATTATCGATAACCATCGGATTATATATTGTCAACGTGCGGGGTGCTAGACGCGAGCTATCCCCGATTGTGGCGGCAACTCATTTCGAAGTGCAATGCCGCTTGACCAACTCGTGCAAGCTGGCGGTAGTGACGCGCGTCGCCTTTCCGATCTTCAACGTTTCGACTTCGCCTGTCGCAATCAGCTTATAGAGCTTCGTGCGCCCAATACCGATCATGCGGGCAGCGTCATTGATCCTGACACAGATCGGCTCGACGGTTTGATGGCCGCTCATTCTGCTGGTTCCTCTTCACGATAGTGAGCGGGATCGGCAATCCAGCGATTGATGGCAGACTCGTGCCAGCCCGCGCCGTGGATGCTGATCTTGACCTGCGACGGGAACGTGCCCTCTGCGATCTTGCGATAAATGGTAGAGCGGGAAAGTCCGGTGCGGTCGAGCACGGTCTTGAGGCGGATAATGCGTTCGGTATTCGACATGGGGCATTCTCACTTTGACATTAGCAGCCCCTCTGCGGAACATAATGAGAACTTTTATGAAAGGCGCAAGGGCCAGGTTCAGTTGGAATTCGGGCAATTCTTCAACGATTTGCACGATTTGAACCATCTATGGACGGTTAGAGACTTTTGCGGACAAACCGCTTCTTCGCCTTTGGTTCTGAGAATTTTTTCGTTCGACGTGATCTTGCGGCTCGCGCGCGCGAATTTGCGACGGCAGAGATGGATTTCCGCGCCATCTTTGTCTGATTTTGCGCACGAATCATGTCTGCTTTCTCGCAGTCGGCTTGGCTGCGCAGTTTGAGTATTTGTCAAAACGCTAAGCCACGCTTAGTCTTTCGAGGCTATTTCAAACTGGACACGAGTTTACACAAGTGGCAAAACACTAAGTATGGCTACGCGTTTGGACAGCAAGCTAAACCAACTCCAGCAGGAGCTCCCGGAAGGACTTCTGGTCGATGCCGCCTGGCTGGAGGCCAAGGGCTATTCGTCCGCGCTGCGTAGCCAGTATGTAAGTTCCGGCTGGCTGGATAGCCCAGCGCGACGGGTCTATCGCCGTTCACGCGGGCCTATGACCTGGCAGCAGGTCGTGATCTCGCTCCAGACCATGCTTGACCTTCCACTGACCGTTGGCGGTCGCACCGCGCTCGAACAGCAAGGCTATGCCCACTACCTTTCGGCAAACGTCCAGACAGTTCACCTTTACGGACCAACACGACCGCCAACTTGGCTGGATGATTTGCCGATCGACGTGACATTCGCATGGCACAACAGCTTGCGCCTGTTTCCAGCAGATGCCGACACGCCGCCATTGCCAAGCCCAACCATGTATAGCGCCGCTGGCGCGCAATTGCCTGTTCGTTATTCGAGCAAGGAGCGCGCCGTTCTCGAGTTGCTCGATGAACTGCCCAAGCATGAGAGCTTTCATCAGGTCGATGCCTTGATGGAAGGCTTGAGCGATCTCAGCCCTCGTCGCCTGCAAACTCTTCTCGAAGCCTGCTCCAGCGTAAAGGTGAAGCGGCTGTTCCTGTTCTTTGCCGACCGGCACCGCCATGCGTGGCGACCGAAACTCGATTTGGCTAAGATCGAATTGGGTTCCGGCAAACGCGTTCTGGTGAAAGGGGGCAGGCTCGATCCGCAATACGACATCACGGTGCCTGCCGATCTTGTCCTCGGCCGAGACATGGCGACGGTTC
>JAHDXX010000206.1 GCA_023384025.1 Sphingomonadaceae bacterium | reverse complement strand
GCTGGTCGTCTGCCTTGTCGTTTCCAACATCGATGGCCTCGCGCTTGAGCAGGCCTTTGCCGCCTGCGATCCGGCGACCACGCTGGTCGCGGTGGCGAGCAAGACCTTCACCACCATCGAGACCATGACCAATGCCCTGAGCGCCCTGAAGTGGCTCGGCGACAACGGCGTGGCCGATCCTTATGGCCGGGTCGTCGCGCTCACCGCCAGTCCGGACAAGGCGGTCGAATGGGGCGTCGACGAGACCCGCGTGCTGCCGTTCCCGGAGAGCGTTGGCGGGCGTTACTCGCTATGGTCGAGCATCGGGTTCCCGGTCGCGCTCGCTGCCGGGTGGGACGAGTTCGAGGCCATGCTGGCCGGTGCCCAGGCGATGGACGAGCATTTCCGCGACACCGATGGCCGCGCCAATGTCGCGCTGCGTGCAGCCTTCGCCGACCAGTACTACACCCACATTCGCGGCTGCCAGACGCGCGCCTGCTTCGCCTATGACGAGCGGCTGGCGCTGCTGCCCGACTATCTCCAGCAGCTGGAGATGGAGAGCAACGGGAAGCGCGTGACGGCGGAGGGCAACCCGGTCGACGGCCCGACCGCACCGATCACCTGGGGCGGGGTCGGCACCGATGGCCAGCACGCGGTGTTCCAGCTGCTCCACCAGGGCACGCACCTCGTGCCGGTCGACTTCATCGCCTCGATCGCGCCCGGCGACACGCTCGACCCGGCGCACCATGCGATCCTGCTGACCAACTGCTTCGCGCAAGGCGCGGCGCTGATGGCGGGCGGCAACATGGCAGCCGACGGGAAAGACCCCGCGCGCGCCTTCCCCGGCGACCGCCCGAGCGCGACCATGCTGTGCGACGACATCGACGCGGCCACCCTCGGCGCGCTGATCGCGTTTCACGAACACCGCACCTTCGCCAACGCGGTGCTGATGGGGATCAACCCGTTCGACCAGTTCGGGGTCGAGCTGGGCAAGAAGATGGCCAAGGACATCGAAGCGGGTGGCGCGGCGTTCGACCCGAGCACCACAGCGCTGCTGGAGGCGGCGGGATTGGGGTGAGGTCGTATTACCTTGACTTTTTGCACTGCAGCATCCACATGGCCGCCCAACGAAGCGCGCTAGCCAGCGTGAAGTGGTGACGAACGCAAACATCCGTCCCCCCGGCCGCGCCTCGGTTTTTTCAAGAGACTTCCCTTTTCACGCGGGTCGTTTTGACACCCGCGCCGCGCGACGATTCCGTCCGGAATCCGTCAGCGCGCCGCATATGATGCGAGTAACACATGACCACCACATTCGAACAACTCGGGCTGTCGCAGCCCGTCCTCCAGGCGCTTGACCTCAAGGGCTACAACACCCCCACGCCGATCCAGCAGCAGGCGATCCCTTACCTGCTCGACGGCCGCGACCTGCTCGGCATCGCCCAGACCGGCACCGGCAAGACCGCCGCATTCATGCTCCCCAGCATCGACCGCCTGCGCCCAATTGACGGTAGGGCCGAGAAGCAGACCCCGTTCAAGTCGTGCCGCATGCTGGTTCTCGCGCCCACGCGCGAGCTGGCCGGGCAGATCGCCCAGTCGGCCAAGGACTATGGCGCGCTTGCCGGACTGAAGGTGCAGTCGATCGTCGGCGGCACTTCGGTCGGCAAGGACCGCAACAAGCTGCACCGCGGCACCGACATCCTGGTCGCCACCCCGGGCCGCCTGCTCGACCTGATCGACCAGAAGGCTTTCGCGCTCAATGGCGTCGAGATCCTTGTCCTCGACGAGGCTGACCAGATGCTCGACCTCGGCTTCATCCACGCGCTGCGCCGGATCGTGCCGATGCTGCCGAAGGAGCGCCAAACGCTGCTTTTCAGCGCGACCATGCCGACCAGCATCCGCGACCTGTCGAAGAACTACCTCACCAACCCGGCGCATGTCGCGGTGACCCCGGCGGCGACCACCGCCGAGCGGATCGACCAGTACCTGTTCATGGTCCAGCAGGACGAGAAGCAGGCGCTGCTGGAGATGATCCTCAAGGGCCGCCATGCGATCCCGGGCAAGATGGAGCGTATCCTCGTCTTCACCCGCACCAAGCATGGTGCCGACCGGGTGGTGAAGAAGCTCTCCCAGATCGGCGTGCCCGCCAATGCGATCCACGGCAACAAGAGCCAGCCGCAGCGCGAGCGCGCGCTGGCCGAGTTCAAGAGTGCCCGTGTGCCGGTGCTGGTGGCGACCGACGTCGCCGCGCGCGGGATCGACATCCCGGGCGTCAGCCACGTGATCAACTTCGAGCTGCCCAACGTGCCGGAACAGTATGTCCACCGGATCGGCCGCACCGCGCGCGCCGGGGCCGATGGCATCGCGATCGCGTTCTGCGCCGAGGACGAGCGCGCCTACCTGAAGGACATTCGCAAGACGACCGACGCCGAGTTCGAGCGCCTGCCGCTGCCGGACAACTTCCGCGCGGTGGTCGAAGGCGTCGGTCCGACCAAGCGCGAACCGCAGCAGCGCATGGCGCGGCCCAAGGTCACCCCGCGTGGCCGCCCGCAGGAACGCGGCGGCGAGCAGCGCGGTCCGGTTGAAAATCCGGTCAAGAGGCAGGGCACGCCTGGCAACAAGCACCCGAACCGCGCCGGCAAGCCCAAGCATGCCGGGTCCGGAAACGGCGGACACGCGCCTGGTAGCAAGCCCGGCGGCAACCGTCGTCGCCGGTTCGGCGGTGGTGCAAACGGAAGTGGCGGCGGCCAGCAGCGCCGTCAGGGGTAACCTCCGGCCGGCTTTGAACGAAAGTCACTGTTGCGCGGTGTAGCGGTTGGCAAGCTCTCCCCGAGCCGCCATATCGCCCGCGCAGCAGGAGACCTCGCACCATGGCCGAATACGACTACGATCTCTTCACGATTGGCGCGGGCTCCGGCGGGGTTCGCGCCAGCCGCGTCGCCGCTGCGCATGGCGCCAGGGTCGCGGTGGCAGAGGAGTACCGTGTCGGCGGCACCTGCGTGATCCGCGGCTGCGTGCCGAAGAAGATGCTGGTCTACGGCGCGCACTTTGCCGAGGACCTGGTCGACGCCGAACGGTTCGGCTGGGATATTGCGGGCAAGACATTCGACTGGAAGCGCCTGCGCGATATCGTGCAGGACGATGTCACCCGTCTGAATGGGATCTATACCCAGACGCTCGACAACCACGGTGTCACCATCATCAACGAACGCGCCGAAATCACCGGCCCGCACGAGCTGACCCTCGCCAGCGGCAAGGTCGTGACTGCGAAGTACATCCTGATCGCCACCGGCGCCCGCCCGCAATTGCCCGATTTCCCCGGCAGCGAGCACGGGATTACCTCGAACGAGGCGTTCCATCTCGATGCCATCCCGGAGCGGGTGATGATCGCCGGCGGCGGTTACATCGCCAACGAGTTCGCCGGCATCTTCCACGAATTCGGCGCCAAGGTCTGCGTGGTCAACCGCGGCGACCAGTTGCTGCGCGGCTATGACGAGGCGCTGCGCGACCGGCTGCTCCAGATCAGTCTGATGAAGGGCATCGATTTCCGCTTCAACGCGAAGTTCGAGAAAATCGAGAAGTTGGAGAGCGGCAAATTGCGGGTCCACCTGACCGGGCATGATCCGTGCGAGGTCGACCTGGTCATGTACGCCATCGGCCGCGTTCCCAATGTCGAAGGGCTGGGGCTGGACAAGGCCGGTGTGGAACAGGGCGCGAAGGGCGAGATCCTCGTCGACCGGTTCAGCAAGACCAATGTCGACCATATCTACGCGGTCGGCGACGTGACCGACCGGGTCCAGCTGACCCCGGTTGCGATCCGCGAGGGACAGGCCTTTGCCGACACCGTGTTCGGCGGCGGCGACCCGGTTGCGGTCGATCACTCCTGCATCCCCAGCGCGGTGTTCAGCCACCCGCCGATCGCCTCGGTCGGGATGACCGAGCGCGAGGCGCGGGACAAGCTGGGCAGCATCAAGGTCTACCAGTCCGACTTCCGCTCGATGAAGAACGTAGTCGCCGGACGCAACGAGCGCGGCCTCTACAAGATGGTGGTCGACGCGGCGAACGACCGCGTGGTCGGCATCCACATGATCGGGCAGGATGCGCCGGAGATCCTCCAGGGCTTCGCCGTGGCGGTGCGCGCCGGGCTGACCAAGGCGGACTTCGACGCCACCGTCGCAATCCACCCGACCATGGCCGAGGAAATGGTGCTGCTCAAGTAGGGCGGGTCAAGTCTGCCTTGCGTTGAAGCCCTTCCATCCTATGCATTAACCTTCGCATGGTGTGGGAGAGGCGGAAATGGAAGCATTCTATTCGGATAGCCACCGCGAACTGCAGGATGAATTCGGGACGCGCGCCCTTGCTGACAGGCTCGCGGAACACATTATCGCGGACCGGCTGGATGACGGAGCCAGGGCGTTCATTTCGGCGCAGGATCTGTTCTTTCTCGCGACCGTAGACGCGGGCGGGCAGCCGACCGTATCATACAAGGGTGGCCCTGTCGGCGTGGTGCGCGTAGTCGATGAAACGACCGTGGCATTCCCGGTCTATGACGGGAACGGCATGTTCCTGTCGATCGGTAACCTCCAGGCCACGCACAAGGTCGGCTTGCTGTTCATTTCATTTGAATCGCCCATGCGAATGAGAGTTCAGGGGCTTGCTTCGATCTGGCGGGATTGCCCGTTCATCGGCGACTATCCCGAGGCAAAGTGCATGGTTCGGGTGGATGTCACCAGCACGTGGATGAATTGCCCCCGCTATATCCATCGCTACCAGCGACTTTCGACGTCGCGTTATGTGCCGCAAGCCGAAAAAATCACGCCATTGGCGGGCTGGCAGCATGTGGAAGAGATGCAGGATGTCCTGCCCGCGGATATTGCCGGGCGCGCGCGGGAAGAGGGCTACATCACCGAAGAGGAATGGATCGGTCGCGTGCAGGCCGGGCATCCCGAAGCCTGACGGGCACGGGATGATCAACCGCGGAGCCGCGCTGGCGAGAGATCGTCCGGTGCGACTTCGACCGCGCGCAATTCCTCAGGCCAGTCGAGCCCGCAGGCCAGCGCCTCCGCCGCCAGCGCCATCGCGGGGGAGGTCTGCAAGCCAAAACCGCCTTGCCCGGCGAGCCAGAAGAATCCCGGTGCTGCCGGGTCGAACCCGGCGATCGGCAGTCGGTCGGGCGTGAAGCTGCGCAGGCCGGCCCACTTGCTCGCAAGGCGCGGGATGGCGAGCGTGGTCGCCTGTTCCACCCGCCAGGCGGCGAGGGCAATGTCCTCTTCCTCCGGCTGGGCGTCGCACGGCTCGCTCGGGTGCTCATCCATCGGGCAGGCAAGCAGGCGGCCGCGCCCCTCGGGCTCGATGTAGAACCCCGGCCCCACGGTCTTGGTGAACGGCCAGCCGGAGACATCCTGCTCGACATCGAAGGTGATGACCGTGCGCCGCAAGGGGCGGATGCCGACCGGCGCGACACCGGCCAACGAGGCGACATTGTCTGCCCATGCCCCGGCGGCGTTGACCACCACTTTCGCGGCGTAGCTCTGGCCAGGTGTA
>JAHDXX010000205.1 GCA_023384025.1 Sphingomonadaceae bacterium | reverse complement strand
AACAAGCCGTACCGCCGCCTTCACGCCGAAATCAGACAGTTCTTCGAGGCTTCCAACTATGTTTTCTTGGGGGGAAGGCCAGCATAAGCGGCGTCCAGCTTGCCCTCTAGTTCGACTGTCAGAGACTCCAAGACCTCTAGCACCGCGTCAAGATCGGAATAAGTTGAGGGCAGACCTTTGCGCACAAATATCCCGAGATCGCCAGCTTCTATTGGGTAGAGCCCCCTAAATGCTCGCGATAAAAGCTCACGGCAATAATCTACGACGCGGGCTCCGGAGTAGCCCGATTCCGCAAGATCGGGCCGAAGTCCAGCCGCCTTTCGATACGGCTTGTCGAGTTCCCAATAGCGATCATTGCTTTGTTCAACGCGATCATAAAGTTCGCGTAGCCGCATAGCTGATATGGCTTGGCGCGTCTCGATGGACAGCGACGCTAGTGAGGTGACCTGAACGTTCGTAAGGTTTGCGGCTTCGACCGCCCCAACCTGGAAACCAGCCTCACACAATAGGATACCTCGATCGGCGCCAAGATCGTTCACGATTTCGCGCAGGCCTAAAACATGTAGCTTGGAGACAGCCGATTTCCAATGTTTGCATTCAACCAGCCAAAGCACTTCAAAGCCAACATGCTTCGACTTAACCACCACATCTATGTCATGCGTCGTTCGAACGCCCGCCAGCTTCACATCAGTTTCCGCAGACAGTCCGAGAGAGCGGAAAAATTCGGCTGCTTCTTCCTGATAGTCTTTCCAGTCGTCAGCCATCGACATCATGCCTTTGCCTAGTTCTCTATTCAACTTGGCATGAAGTTCGAGTGCCCGCCACAAAAGCCAACAAATGATGCGTGAGCGGGAACAGCGCCTAGACCAACCGGCGTACTTGGTGTGGCAGCCGGGAAATGCGACGTCGGCCATGCCCCCAATGCGGTTGCCAAATCAGCGGTACCAGATGCGTCTTTTAAAATTGAACTTCGCTCTGTTTTATGATTTAAAAAATGGATGCCAAAGGTAAAGGACGCCCTCAACGGATTCAGCGCGGCCGAGGTTCACTCGATTAGCGGGCTATCGATGCCGATGATCGATTATTTGAAGCGCCACGGATTCCTGCAGCCCGCCTATTGCTGCGCCGACAATCCGCGCGGCCGCGTTCGCTATTATTCCTACCGGGATCTTCTCGTCGCACGGATGCTCCAATGTTTTCGCGACACCGGTGTTCAACTCACCCGCCTAAAGAGCACAGCACAGCGCCTCTCGAACGATGGTTTCTGGGCTGATGGAGATTCTCCTGCCGACGGCTTGAACTGGGTGGTCAGCGACGGCAGCAGCGTGGGCTTTCGCAACCGTGAGCAGCTTAACGAACATCTGCTGGGCAGCGGTCAGCAGGCATTTGCCTTCGTGCTCAACGTCGACGAACTGCTTCGCGATATTCGCTCGCGCATTCCTAGGGAAAAGCAAGCGCTCTTCTCGATGGCCGTGCGCGAACTGCAGTTCGCAGCACCAAGTCGGGCGAAAGTCGCGTGACGCTTCGCTTGTCCCAACAACGCTTCAAATGTGTCGGCGGTCGGGCGCAGGCCAGGTTCGGTCTACCTCGACATCCTTCCCATGTTGAAACGTGCATTCTAGCGGCGATAAACTTCGGAGAAATTCATGCATTTTCATTCGCGGGCGAGCGCACCCGCCGCCCTTCCCGCACCTGCTCATGCTGGCGATACGGTAGTTTGCTGGTCCCGGATGCAGGCCGAAGCCGGCCAGTCGCTCGACGTCATTATTCGCCGCAAGGACCTAGAGCGCGAAGCAAATGGGGGGCTTTTCCTCTGGGGGGTCGGCAATGCGCCATCCCGATTCACCCATATATTCGCCAGGATGCGGCGCCCCATCAGCGCGATCTTCTCAGTCATGAAGTCCAAGCCGAAGCGAATTGACGCGGAAGCGGAAGACCTTGTGCTTTGGCGCGCCTATTTTGACTCCGCTGGAAAGCCGCGCCCATTGCCGCCCGCATCGATTGTGACCAGCCGTGCGGGAACGTCAGCGGGACGCAAGCGCGCGCATTATGCGCTCATGTGTCAAAGTAACGTTCCGCTGCAAATCAACCGTGGCGGCGCGCGGTTCGATCCCCTAGCATTCCGCAATGTCGGCGAACAGGGAGGGCCAGTCGGCTCATCTCAAGTCACCGCTTTACTTCGGCAAGTCGCTATGCAGCGAGAAAACGCTTCGTACGAAGTCAACATGACTGCGGACCTCGTCGAAGGATATTGGGTGCGGCTCTGCGACCCTGTTCTGATTGGGCCGGCAGAAAAAGCTGACCTCGACAATCTGTCGTCGTGTTCTGTAGTTGATTGGGCCCAACTGGCCGCGAGACTCAGAGACCGACCCGCGCTCGACAGCCCCGACGGGCTGCTAGTGTGATTTCAAAGGTTCACTTTTCGTTCTAACGGTGTTATGCGTCCTCCGAGTAAGGGATTGACAGGCCGATTGGACCCGGAACGCAAGAAACTTTCTGATGAGCTTCGCCGCGCCGGCATCAGCAAGGCCGCGATCGAGGCAGCGTGGCCGAGCTGGTGGGACGAGACGCTCGCGACGTCGCCTTCAGGCCGCGCGGAGCTGCGATTTGCGCTCGCGCGCCGACTTGGCCTTCGTTCGCAGCCTCTGCTCGGGGAGCGCGTCGAATTCGTCTGGAATGACGAAGCACGTTTCAAGCATCTGGCTACCGAGGACGAAGCTGCACGGTCTGCCATGACCTCGTTCGGGATGGCCATCGGAAAGTCTTTACTACAATCTGTTTCAGAAGGCCCCGCAATGGGCGCAATCAGCGCCGAACGACTGCGAGAGGCATTGCTCGCGCGGAGACAATTCGCGGACCTCGCTGGCCTCGTATCGACCTGCTGGGCACTAGGCATTCCGGTCATCCATTTGCGGGTCTTTCCTCTCGATGCCAAGCGGATGCACGCGATGGTCGTCCACTCAAACGGACGTTTTGCAATCCTGCTAGGTCACGATGCGCGGTTTCCCGCACAGCTCGCGTTCACGTTGGCTCATGAGCTCGCTCATATCATGCTTGGCCATCTTGCCGACGCACCTGCATTGGTCGATCTTGAAGATCCTGCGACAGCCAATGAACCCGATGGCCAGGAACACGAAGCTGACGAGTATGCGTTGACTGTCCTGACCGGAAGCCCAAACCCAACGATTCAGACGAACATCGACAATTTCAATGCGCCAACGTTAGCGCAAGCAGTGCGCGCCGCAGCGCCGATTTACCTGATCGAGCCAGGTACCCTCGCGCTATGCCTCGCATATCGGCGGCAAGCCTGGCCCGTTGCAATGGCAGCGCTAGGCAAACTTTATCCTGAGGTTGGTCCGCTGTGGCAGGAAGTCAACGGCGTTGCGGCGCAACAAATCAACTGGAGCGAGCTTACCGACGATGCTGCCGACTATCTTCGCAACCTAATGGGGCTAACAGATGCGTGAGAGGGTCTTGCTTGACAATGACGTCCTTATAAAGGTGTCTGCGTGGCAGCTAGACAGCCCATTGCTAGATTGCACTACCACCGCATTTGGACCTCCGGCTCTATTAGGCGTTGCCGCCTTCGTTATAAGGCGTAAGCTCGCAAAGATCGGCCTTCAGGAACCGGCAGTGGCCGAGGCTGCTTTTAGCAGGTTGTGCGAGGCACTGGATCTGGTTGAGCCGACCGAAGCGGAACTCGAGACGGCTGCAGAGCTCGAAGAAGCAGCCAATCGCTTAAACCTCCAGTTCGACACGGGTGAGAGCCAGCTCGCCGCTATCCTGATCCATCGCGATGCTGCGCTTCTCGCCACTGGCGACAAGCGTGCCATTGCTGCGATTGCAGCACTCGCGCCGGATGACCTTGCAGGCCGTGTCGCACCGCTCGAGGCGTTGCTACTGCAAATCGCAGCGCGGATTGGCATCGAGCAATTGCGGACACGGATTTGCAGCGAACCTGGAGCCGACCGGTCTGCCGCGATCTGCTTCGCCTGCCACCGCCGCGAGGCTGTAATAGCCGCAGATGTGGAAGCCTGTCTTGCAAGTTATCTCGGAGAACTAGCCAGGGCCGCGGGGCCGGTCCTCATTAGCGATGCCGCGTTTTCAGCGCTGGCCGCGTAAAAAAACCGCATATGGTTTGCGCAATGTCGCGACGAGACTGATCGGAATATCGCGAAGCGGCGCATCATTGGGGATCTGGGGGCGGTCCAGCATCTCGAGACATGCCTTGTCGACGCGTCCCCTGATATAGCGACCGCCGTTCCGTCCCATGCTGTTTCCGACGGGAACCTGCGTTTGGTTTAGCGGCAACTGGAATTCAGCCTTGCGCAAATTATCGATCCAGAGCGCGTAGCGCGAGCCGCGAACACTGATCGCATCGGGTATTTCGTGCCAGTCGGTCCCGTTGACCGAATATTCAGCCGCGCTGACGGGATCGGCGAAATGCTTTGAATTGATCTCTTCCATACAGAGCTCGATAACGCGGCCGCGCGCACTGATAGCCTCGCCGAAAGGCTGTACCATCGTACTGGGATGGCAAGTGCTCCCGCCATAGCCCCACAAGGCATAACCCGCCTGCCTGATTTCCTCGTCCTTGCGCGCAATGATGTCTTCGAGGCTCTCACGCGCATGCACGCCGACCTTCATGAACAAGATGCCGTCGCCAGGCGTATATGGTGCATTCATCGGGTGCCTCCGAACAGTTTTAGCTCATACTCGTCATCATGCGCTTTGCCGTAATTGACGCGGTGGCGCTCGAGAACATAATGGACTCTTGCCTCCTTCGAGCGTCCGTAAAAATGCTCAAGGCGGATAGGATCAGTGATCGCTTTGCTCGGCATTGCCGGTTCTTGATTGCCTGGAAGTGCCGAGATGTAGAGATTACAAGAGCGTAAATCCGGCGCATCATCCAAGTGATATTCGTGCAGTTTCCGCTGCATCTTGGAGACATAATAGCCTTTTTCGGAGGCCCCGCGCTGGACGCTCGCGAGGACCTGTTTCGGCCAGTCGAGTTCGTCATCGTCGGCAATGACGATCATGCCCTCACCGCCGTGACGACACGCTTCGATACCGCGCTCCACGAAAATGTTGACACTCTCGCCGTTGTTTGAAGCACCCCAAGGCGGATTGGTGTAAAAATAGTCGAAGGGCTCAACTTCAGGGAACGCGTCGAGGACGTTGTAAAGGCGAGCCTCAAGATTGGTGATGCTGGCGGCTTCAGCGAATCGCGTGACGGCATTGACGGTCCGCTCGTCGAAATCGAATACAGTGATATGGGATGGGCCGAAGGGAAGTACCTCCCGTGCCTGCAGATATGCAACGCATACGCTTATGGCATCGCCATCACCGATAAAGGCAAGCCGCTTGCCGTCTGCCCAATCGGCAACGATCTCGCTCTGCAGTACCATATCGCCCGACTTCATGTGAATCTGATCAAACTCGCGGAGTGGGCGCGGGCGATTCTGGACTACGTCGGAAATCGCGTTGATAGCGCGCCGCAAGTCTACTTGCTGGGGCTGCCTGGGTAGTGCCGGTAAAGGGGGGGAAGGCTGGCGGCGC
>JAHDXX010000204.1:576-5568 GCA_023384025.1 Sphingomonadaceae bacterium | reverse complement strand
GGCTGGCGCATGTGCGTGTCGGGCTGCCCGTACAAGAAGATCTACTACAACTGGAAAACCGGGAAGAGCGAGAAGTGCATCTTCTGCTATCCGCGCATCGAAGCGGGTCAACCGACAGTGTGCAGCGAAACCTGCGTCGGGCGCATCCGATATCTCGGCGTCATGCTATACGACGCCGACCGCATCGAGGAAGCCGCATCGGCCGAGAACGTCGAGGACCTCTATCAGGCGCAGCTTGATATCTTCCTTGATCCCAATGATCCGGCGGTGATCGAACAGGCGCGTAAGGACGGCGTGCCCGAAGCTTGGCTGGAGGCTGCGCGCCGCTCGCCGGTGTGGAAGATGGCGATGGAATGGAAGGTCGCCTTCCCGCTCCACCCCGAATACCGCACCCTGCCGATGGTGTGGTATGTGCCGCCGCTCTCGCCGATCAATGCGGCCGCCAGCGCCGGGCAGATCAGCGTCAACAACAATATGCCCGATGTGCGCTCGCTTCGCATCCCGCTGAAGTATCTTGCCAATCTGCTGACGGCGGGCGACGAGGAGCCGGTGGCGCTGTGCCTTGAACGGATGCTGGCGATGCGCGGCTACATGCGGTCGAAATCGATCGAGGGCGTGCACAATGAAGGCATCGCCGAAGCGGTTGGCCTGACCGGCGCGCAGATCGAGGAGATGTACAAGGTGATGGCGCTGGCGGATTACGAAGACCGCTTCGTGATCCCCACCGGCCACCGTGAGGATGCCGAGGACATGTTCGAGGAACGCGGTTCCTGCGGCTTCAGCTTCGGCAATGGCTGTTCGGGCGGGTCGAACGAGACCAACCTGTTCGGCGCCCCGCCTGCCCGCAAGAAACTCCAGACCCCGTCGGAGGTGTTCTGATGAAAGCGCTCCATCTGATCTCGCTGCTGCTGCAATATCCGACCAGGGATTTGCAGGCGGTGGCAGGCGAAATCCGCCAGCGGCTCAGCGCGGATCCTGCGCTGCCGCAAACCGCCGTTGCCGCGTGCGAACCGCTGCTGACCCGGCTGGCGACCGCAGACATCTACGATTGCCAGGAAGCCTATGTCGATCTGTTCGACCGGGGCCGGGCGCACAGCCTGCACCTGTTCGAACACGTCCACGGCGAAAGCCGCGACCGGGGGCAGGCGATGGTCGATCTGCGCGCCCGTTACCTAGATGCCGGGCTGGAGCCGGAGGGCAATGAACTGCCCGATTACCTGCCGCTGTTCCTTGATTATTGTTCGACCCTGCCGGACGCTATAGCGCGCGACACGCTGGCCGAACCCGGTGTAGTGTTGATCGCGCTGGCGGCGCGGCTGGCGGACAAGGGATCGGACTATGCCCCGGTATTGGCGCTGCTATGCGAGATCGCCGGGCTGGAAATGGACGAAGCGGCGGTCAACGCGCTGCCACCTGCCGAAGACCCCGAAACCTTGGAAGAACTCGACGCGCAGTGGGAGGAGGAGGAAATCCGCTTCACCGCCGATGCCGCGCCCGATCCCACCGCCGCCTGCCCGCAGGTCAGCGCCATCCTTGACCGGATGCGCGCACCCCTGCCTGAAATGCCTGCGAAAAGGAGCTGAACCATGGCCGACTTCCTCCACAATCTGCTGTTCGGCATCTATCCCTATATCGCGCTGGCGGTGCTGGCGCTGGGTTCGATCATCCGCTTCGACCGCGAGCCCTACAGCTGGCGTTCGGGTTCCAGCCAGCTCTTGCGGCGCAAGCAGCTTATGGTGGGATCGGTGCTGTTCCATGTCGGCGTATTGTTCATCTTTGTCGGCCACCTTGTCGGGCTGCTGACCCCGATTGCGTTGTTCGATGCGCTGGGCATCAGCCACGGGGCCAAGCAATTGCTGGCGATCGTCGCTGGCGGGGTGGCGGGCGTGGCCGCGATCATCGGCGCTAGCCTGCTGATCCATCGCCGCTTCTTCGACCCGCGCGTGCGGGCCGCCTCGAACTTCAGCGACAACATGATCATCCTGATCCTGTGGGTGCAACTGGCGCTGGGCCTCGCCACAATCCCGCTGTCGGTGGAGCATCTCGACGGGCACGAGATGGTCAAGTTCATGACCTGGGCACAGAGCATCTTCACCTTCCGTAGCGGTGCGGCAAGCCACATTGCCGATGTGCATATCATCTTCAAACTGCACCTGTTTCTGGGTCTGACGATCTTCCTGCTGTTCCCCTTCACCCGGCTGGTGCACATGCTGAGCGCGCCGGTGCGCTACTTGTGGCGCGGCGGCTATCAGATCGTGCGCTCGCGCCGGAGCCTCAGCCATGGATGAGGTGATCGAACGGGCTGCAGTGCGGGTCGGCGGGGTGGAAATCCCCGCCACCGCCATCGCCGCCGAAGCGCAGAACCACCCCGCGCCTGATGCCGCCACGGCGTGGACCGAAGCCGCCGAGGCGCTCGCCATCCGGCAATTGCTGCTGGCCGAAGCCGAGCGGCTCGGGATCGATCCTGGCGAACGCGAGGACGCACAGGGCCGCGCGCTCGCCGCGGATGATGCGAAGATCGACGCGCTGCTGGAGAGCGAAGTTCGCGTGCCCGAGGCTACCGAGGCTGAGGCACGGCGTTTCTATGACCGCCACCGCGAACGCTTTGCTAGCCAAACGCTGGTCGAGGCGGAGCACATCCTCTTCTCGGCCGACCCGGCGGATCAATTCGCCTACGGGCTCGCGGTTGGCGATGCGCGCATGGCGATCCGGGCAATTGTGGCTGATCCCTCCTGCTTTGGAGAAGTTGCGCGTAACAAATCGGCCTGCCCGTCGAAGGAGCAGGGCGGCAATCTCGGCCAGATCGGCAAGGGCCAGACGGTGGCCGAATTCGAAGCGGCGCTGTTTGCCCTTGGCGCGGGCGAGCTCTGCCCCGAACCCGTGCGCACCCGCTTTGGCGTCCACGTGATCCGCGCCGGTCGCCGCGCCGAGGGGCAGCAATTGCCGTTCGAGGCAGTCGAGGCAACCATCCGCGACTATCTGGAGGAAACCACCACCCGCAAGGCGGTGGCCCAATACCTGTCGATCCTCGCCAGCCAGACCACCATCGAAGGTGTGACCTTGCCGATTGCGGACGGGCCGCTGGTGCAGTGACCATCCCTCGCGCCCTCGATGTCCTGCCGCTGTCTGACGCGATCGGTCGCCGGTTCGAATATCTGCGCCTGTCGCTGACCGAGGTCTGCAACTTCCGCTGCACTTATTGCCTGCCCGACGGCTACCAGAAGCCGTGCCGGCGCCCAGCAGAACTGACGGTGGACGAAATCCGCCGCGTCGTGACGGCTTTCGCGCAGTTGGGGCTGTGGAAGGTGCGCCTCACCGGCGGCGAACCGACGCTGCGGCGCGATTTCGAGGATGTCGCCCGCACCGTCGCCAGCATCCCCGGCATCCGCCGCCTTGCGATGACCACCAATGGCTATCGCCTCACCGAACGGGCGCAAATCTGGCGCGACTGCGGGGTGAGCGCGCTCAACATCAGCGTCGATTCGCTCGATCCGGCGCGGTTTGCCGCGATCACCGGGCATGACCGCTTGGGCGAAGTTCTGCGCGGGATCGAGGCGGCGCGGGACGCAGGGTTTGACAGCATCAAGCTGAACGCCGTGCTGATGCGCGGGGTCAATGATGATGAACTCGCCGCGATGGTCCAATTCGTCACCACCCGCGACCTGTCGCTGCGCTTCATCGAGGTGATGCGCACGAATGACAACACCGCCTTTTTCGACCGTCACCATGTCGCGGGGCAAAGTGTGATCGACCGGCTGAAGGCGGCCGGCTGGCACCGCCTGCCTCGCAGCGCGGGCGCAGGCCCGGCAGTAGAGCTGGGCCACCCTGACGCCAAGGGACGCATCGGCATCATCGCTCCCTATTCACGCGACTTCTGCGCCAGCTGCAACCGGTTGCGGATGGCCGCCGATGGCAAGCTGCACCTGTGCCTGTTTGGCGATGGCGGGATCGATCTGCGCCCGTTGCTCGCCGGTGATGACCCAGCGCCGCTGGTCGCCCGCATCCGGGCGCTGGTGGGCACCAAGGCCCCGGCGCATCGGCTGCATTCGGGCAATAGCGGCGCAACTCCGCATCTCGCGTCCATCGGAGGATGATCATGAAACAAGCGCAACTCGACATCGAACTGTGCGGGCGCCTCGCCGACGCCTGCGGGCCGGTGCTGGGGCTCGCCGTCCCGGAGAACGGACTGCCGGTGACAGCGATGCTGGACGATCTCGCCAGCGCCTACCCGGCACTTGGCGAGGCGCTTCGTCGCATCCGCATCAGGGCCTGCATCAATGAAACCATTGTCGCCAATGATGCGATGGTGCGCCCCGGAGATCGGGTCGCGCTCTTTCCGCCGGTGTCGGGAGGATGACGATGCAGGTCGAATTGGCGCAGTCTCCCTTCGATCCGACGCTGCGGCTTGCCGCGTTTTCCGCGGCGCTCGAGGATGAAGGCGCGGTTGTCAGCTTCACGGGACGGGCCCGGGGGCGCGGCGCGGATGGTGCGGCGGTCTCCTCGCTGGTGCTGGAATGCTATCGCGGCGTTACCCTCCAATCGATGAAAGCGATCGCGGCCGACGCGCAAAGCCGGTTCGCGATTACCGCCAGTATCGTCATCCACCGCGCAGGCCCGATCGCGCCGGGCGAAGCCATCGTCTTCGTCGCTACTGCTGCACGCCACCGCAGGGCGGCCTTCGAGGCGGCGGACTACCTCATGGACCGGCTCAAGACCGAGGCTGTGTTCTGGAAACGCGAAGAGCATGATGGCACCTCGACCTGGATCGAGCCGACCGCGCGAGACCGGGAAGACGCGCAGCGTTGGCGCGACAAGGTGAATGACAATGCCGGGAATTGACCAAAGCCTGACCTTCTACCCGCTGGGCATGGCGGTGCTTACCATTTCCGACACCCGCAGCCTTGAAACCGATACATCGGGCGCGCTGCTGTGCGAGCGGTTGCAGGGAGCCGGGCACCACCTGCACGACCGCGCCATCGTGCGTGACGAGAT
>JAHDXX010000204.1:0-566 GCA_023384025.1 Sphingomonadaceae bacterium | reverse complement strand
TCGCCGAGATTCGCGCGCAATTGCAGGCATGGCTGGCGCGGCCCGAAATCGAGATCATCCTCACCACCGGCGGCACCGGCTTTTCCCCGCGTGACAACACGCCCGAAGCGGTCAAACCGCTGCTGCGGCGCGAGATGGACGGGTTTTCCATCGCCTTTCACCAGAAAAGCCTCACCAGCGTCGGGGTTGCCTCGATGCAGTCGCGGGCCTTTGCCGGGCAGGCAGGTAATGCCTTTATCTTCTGCGTGCCGGGATCGACTGGCGCGTGCCGCGATGCATGGGACGGCCTGCTGGAACTGGAGTTCGACAGTCGCCACAAGCCGTGTTCGATAGCGGGCGCACTGCCGCGCCTCAGGGATGTGTGTGCGTGATCACGTTCGACGAGGCTTTGGCGCTGCTTGAGAGCGTGGTCCGGACGCTCGGGGCGGAAGCGGTGCCGCTTGCCGGGGCAGCGGGCCGGGTGCTGGCTGCAAGAATCACTGCGCGAAGCGACAGTCCGCGTGTCCCGGTGGCGGCAATGGATGGCTATGCGGTGCTGGACGCTTCGACTCGGCCGGGAGAATCGC
>JAHDXX010000203.1 GCA_023384025.1 Sphingomonadaceae bacterium | reverse complement strand
AAGGCAATTCAACCGATCAAGTTATCCCGCAGGCAGGCGATCAGCGCCGAAATTCGTGCCGCGAAACGAAATCACCCTCTCCCCGTTCCAGTCATAGGCAATCGCGTAGAAACCGGCGGCTTGCCAATTTTGCAGTATGGCCGCTGCATCATCACCAAAGATTTCTTGTCGCGTCGTTATTGATGCATCACCAATTTCTCCCGATTCAGGCAAGCCACCGACGTTTGCACCATAACCTCTATTGTAGGCATCTAGAGCCAGCAGCGAGAGAAAGACATCGCGATTCATGGTCACTTGAAAGCCTCCGTTGAGAAATCACTTACGCTAACTGTAGATACGTTCTCTTTGTAGCCAGGCGCCAATTCATATCGGCCACGATCATTCCTGATCCAAGGGACGAGTCCGCCGCCCGCCGCGACCCGCTCGCTCCACCACCCCAACCGCTTCTCTATCCCTGTCGTGACCGGGTCGTCAGTCAGTTCGACGGTCAGGCGTTTGAGGCGGGTGCCTTCACCGAAGGTGGCGGCCAGATCGTCGGGGTCGACCAGCGCCACGCTCGCCGGGTCGGCCGGATCGGCAAAGGTCACCAGCATCGGGTAGGCGTTGCGGTCGCTCATGGCCGAGTGCCAGTGGACCCACTCGCGCGGCAGAGTGACCTTGCCTTCCAGCAGCAGCACGTTGTCGAAGGTCTCTTCCCACTTCTCGCCCTCGATCCGGGGGGCGAGCTCCTGCACCACGCCGCTCGCCCAGTCGACATCGTTTGCGGATCGCAGCAGCGCAAAGAGAGTGCGCCCGCCCGGCAGATCAACCGCCACCGCCTCGCCGCGCGCGCGCCGGTCGATGCGCTTGCCGAAGCCGGTCATCGCCGTGCGCCCCATGCTCTGCCGCACCTCGATCACGCTCGACCCGCTGCGCAGGCCCTGCGGCGTCTCCACCTCCACCGTCAGGCGATAGCGATAGTCGGGCGTGGCATCCCCGGCCAGCGCGCAGGCGGACAGCAGCGATACAGCTAGCCCGCCCCCCAGCAACGCACCCAGCCCGATCATCCCGCGACGTGACACCATCGATGCGACTCCCACCTTGAGGCCCGGAAAGGACCAGTCGAAGCGGGCTAACACACCTGCGTTAACACACTGGAAAAACTGCTTGGTTCAGAACCGGTTATCCCTCGGGAAGCCCTGCGGCGGCATCCGCCCTGCGGCACCGCGGGCGACTTTCCATTGCCAGATCTCGGTCTCGGTGCGGGTCCGGTCGCCCTTGCCGCCCATTTGCCAGCTAAGGCCGTCTTCCAGCCTGAAGCTGATCGCATCGGCGAGCCCGCCGTCGCGGTAGCGTTGCAGTGTGACCCCCTGCCCGCGCGCCATGACCGGCAGTTCCTCGAGGTTGAACACCACCAGCTTGCGGTTGTCGCCCACCACCGCCACGTGGTCGTGCGCCTCGGCGATCTCGCGCACCACCGCCAGCCGGATCTTGTCCTTGAGGTTGACCACCTGCCGGCCCTTGCGGGTCTCGGCGAGGATCTCATCGGTCACCGCCGCGAAGCCCTTGCCGCTGGTCGCTGCGAGCAGCAGCTGGGTCCTGGGCCGGTGGACCAGCACGGCGACGATCTGTGCTTCGGCATCAATGTCGAGCATGGTCCGGATCGGCTCGCCAAAGCCGCGCGCGCCGGGCAGCTTGTCGCACCCCAGGGTGTAGAAGCGCCCGTCGTCGGCTGCGATCAGCAGCTTGTCGGTGGTCTGGGCGTGGAGCGCGAAGGCCGGGCCGTCGCCTTCCTTGAACTTGTACTCCCGGTCGAGCGGCTCGTGCCCGCTCGCGCCCCGGATCCAGCCCTTCTGCGACAGGATCACCGTGACCGGCGCTTTCTCGATCATCGCGTCCATGCTGAATTCGACAGTCGGGGCGGCTTCGGCAATGGTGGTGCGGCGGCGGCCGAGCGGGGTATCCTCGCCATATTCCTTGCGCAGGGCAGTGAGGTCGCGCTTCAACCGGGTGCGCTGGCGGGCCGGGCTGTCGAGCAGTTTCTGCAGCTCGTCCTGCTCGGCCAGCAGGTCGTCCTTCTCGCGCCGCAGCTCCATTTCCTCCAGCTTGCGCAGGGAGCGCAGCCGCATGTTGAGGATCGCTTCGGTCTGGCGGTCGGTAATGCCGAATTCGGCCATCATCACCGGCTTGGGCTCGTCCTCGGTGCGGATGATCTCGATCACCCGGTCGAGGTTCAAGTAGGCGATGATGTAGCCTTCGACCAGTTCCAGCCGCGCGGCGATCTTGTCCAGCCGGTGCTGCGCGCGGCGCTGGAGGATGTCGATCTGGCTCGTCACCCAGTGGCCGAGCAGTTCCTTCAGCCCCATGACCATCGGCGTGCGGGTGGCGTCGAGCACATTGAGGTTGAGCCCGAAGCGGGTTTCCAGGTCCGTCAGCTTGTAGAGCGATTCCTTGAGCAGTTCAGGGTCGACGTTGCGGCTCTTGGGCACCAGCACGATGCGGACCGCCTCGTCGCTCTCGTCGCGCACATCCTCCAGGATCGGCAGCTTGCGGTCAGCGATCAGCTGGGCGATCTGCTCGATCAGCTTGCCCTTCTGCACCTGGTAGGGGATCTCGCTGATGACGAGCTGCCACTGCCCGCCGCCGAGCCGCTCGATCCCGGCGTCGCGGTCGGCCTCTTCCTTGGCCTCGGCGGCATGGAACCGCCCGCGAATACGGAACGAACCGCGCCCGGTCTCGTAAGCGGCGGAAATGCTCGCCGCGCTGTCGACGATCAAGCCGCCGGTGGGCAGGTCCGGCCCCTTGAACAGCTCCATCAGCCGCGCGTGTTCGACATGCGGGTTGTCGATCAGTTCGAGCGTCGCATCGACGATCTCGGCGACGTTGTGGCTGGGGATATTGGTCGCCATGCCGACCGCAATCCCGCTCGCCCCGTTGGCGAGAAGGTTGGGGAACAGCCCCGGGAACAGCGCCGGTTCCTCTTCCTCGCCATTGTAGGTGGGCACGAAATCGACCGTGCCTTCGTCGAGCCCCTCCATCAGGCGCATCGCCGTCTTCGTCAGGCGGGCTTCGGTGTAGCGGTAGGCGGCGGCGTTATCGCCGTCGATATTGCCGAAATTGCCCTGCCCGTCGACCAGCGGGTAGCGCAGCGAGAAGTCCTGCGCCAAGCGCACCATCGCGTCGTAGGCGGCGGCATCGCCGTGCGGGTGGTACTTGCCGATCACCTCGCCGACCACACGGGCGCTCTTCTTGAAGGCGCTGGCCGGGTCGAGCTTCAGTTGCCGCATGGTCCACAGCAGGCGGCGGTGGACCGGCTTCAACCCGTCACGCAGGTCAGGCAGCGAGCGCGCGGTGATCGTCGACAGGGCATAGACCAGGTACCGTTCCGACAGCGCGCTGTCGAACGGGGCATCGACGACCAGGTCGAACGGATCGGATTCCGGCGGATCGGCTTCGGTCACGGACATGCACCGGCCCTAGCAGCACCGTCGCCGCCAAGGGAGCGGCAACGCCCCCTATCCACAGCTAGCTCGCCCGCTCGGCCCGCAAGGCAGCAACATCCGCCCGCAGGAGCCGGAGTTCCTGCAGGATTTCCTCGCGCTCACTGGTGGCCTCTTCGTCGCTTGCCTCGTGCATGGCGTTGACGATGATGGCGATGAACAGGTTCAGCACCACAAAGCTGGTGACGAGGATGAACGGCACAAAGAACGCCCAGGCATAGGGGTGTGCTTCCATCACCGGGCGCACGATCCCCATCGACCAGCTTTCCAGCGTCATGATCTGGAACAGCGAATAGAGCGAGCGCGGGATCGAGCCGAACCATTCGGGAAAGCTTGGCCCGTAGAGCTTGGTCGCCATGACCGCGCCGACATAGAACACCAGCATCAGCAGCACGATCACCGTACCCATCGACGGGATCGCGCTGAGCAGCCCCGCCACCACCTGGCGCATCTTGGGAACCACCGAAATCAGGCGCAGCGCACGCAGAATCCGCAAGGCGCGCAGGACCGAGGCCCCTGCACTCGCCGGAACCAGCGCGGCGGTGACAATCGCCAGGTCGAACACATTCCATCCGCTGGCGAAGAACCGCAGGCGATAGGCGTAGAGCTTGAGCACGATCTCGGCGATGAACACGCCGATCGCAATCCGGTCGATCGCCCGCAGCAGGCCGCCATATTCGGCCATGACCGAAGGCACGGTTTCCAGCCCGATCACGATGGCATTGATCACGATGACCGCGATGATGGCGGTTTCGAACCCGCGCGACTCGACCACTTCCCGCACCTTGTGGCGCATTGGCTGCTTCTCCCTGAGAGCCCCGACCGGGCCCGACGAGAAGTGTTGTCTCGACCCCCGATTTGCAAGCCGTGTGGCCGGATATGCCCGGCACCGGTCCGCTGCCTGCCACAATTTCGCTTGCGCGATGGCAAGAATGTGGCATGATTATGGCATAACTAAGGCGTAAAGGAGACGGAAATGAGGCGTTCAATGATCAAATGGGGCATGACCGGGGCTGCGGTGCTGGCCTTGCTGGCCGGGTGCAGCGAGTCGACAGACAGCGCGTCGTCCGGTGGCGAGACGATGGACGTGGCAGCGGAAGCCGCCGCCGACGCTGAAATGGTTGCGACGGGCGAGAGCGGCGAAGCGGCCCCGCCCGAACTCGGAGGGGTTGCGGTCAGCGTACCCAAGCTCGCCTATGTCTACGATTTCACCTACCGCCTCGCGGGCGAGGAAATCGGCCCGCTGCAGCGCCGCCATGCCGACCTGTGCGAACAGCAGGGGCCGGCCAGCTGCCGCATTCTCGGCATGTCCAAGTCCGGCGACGACGGCGAGGCGGTGACCGGCCAGCTGCAGATGGCGGTCGCGACCAGGCACGCCCGCGCGTTCGGCGCCCTGCTCGAAGACGTGGCCGAGGAAGCGGGGGCGGAGCAGCTCTCCGCCGATATCGCCAGCGAGGAATTGTCGAAGCAGATCGTCGATACCGAAGCGCACCTCGCCGCCCGCACGCAGCTGCGCGACCGGCTGATGGACGTCCTGCGCACCCGCAAGGGCAAGGTCAGCGAACTGGTCGAGGCTGAGCGCAGCGTGGCGCAGGTCAACGAAGAGATCGACCAGGCCCGTAGCTGGCTGCGCGAGATGCAGGGCCGGGTCGCCTACAGCACGGTCACTGTGCGCTACGAAACCGGGGCGATGGTCGCGAGCGACTTTCTCGGCCCCGTCACCGGCGCGCTCGGTTCGCTGGGCAGCATCTTCGGGTTCCTCGTCGCCGCCCTGATCGTGCTCGGCGCGATTGCCCTGCCGATCAGCGCAGTCGTGTGGGCCGCCCGCGCGATCAACCGCCGCTTCCGCGCAGTTCCATCAAGCGCAAGCTGAGATCTCCCCCCTCTTTGGGGAGGGGCTGGGGGTGGGGGTGGGGGTAACACGCAAGAGCAATCGTCGTACGCCCCCTCCCAACCCTCCCCCGCTCGGGGGAGGGCATTGAAGCCTAGATCCGGCTCATGTCGCGCGCTTCGGAGGGGATGCGTACGGTCAGGCCGTCCATGTCTTCGGTCAGGGCGATCTGGCAGGACAGGCGGCTGGTGGCGGTGACGGCGTAGGCGAGGTCGAGCATGTCTTCCTCTTCCTCGCTTGCCGC
>JAHDXX010000202.1 GCA_023384025.1 Sphingomonadaceae bacterium | reverse complement strand
CGCTGTTTGCGTTCATGGAGGCGAGCTTCTTCCCGATCCCGCCGCACCCCTTGCTGGGGCTGATGTGCCTTGCCGAACCGAAGAAGGCGATCCGCTTCGCGGTGATCTGCACCGCTGCATCGGTGATGGGCGGGCTGTTCGGCTACCTGATCGGCTATGGCCTGTATGACGTGATCGGGGCGCAGATCCTGGCGGCGCTGGGCCTGACCGAGGAATTCCCCAAGGCCGCCTGCTACTTGCGCGAATACGACTGGGAAGCGATCGTCATTGCCGGGGCGACCCCGCTGCCGTTCAAGTTGCTGACCATCACCGCCGGGTTCATCCACATGGACCTGTTCACCTTTATCTGGGCCAGCGTGCTCGGCCGTGCGCTGATCTTCATGGTGGTAGGCGTGCTGTTCCGCGTGTTCGGCGCCCCGATCAAGCGCGTGATCGACGAGTATCTCGGCACGGTAACCACCGCGTTCGTGCTGCTGGTGGTCGGCGGGTTCATTGTCGCAGGCCAGCTGGCGGGCGGCGAGGAGAGCGGCACCGCCGACCCGTGCGATAGCGCGACGATGCAGTCGCTCGGGCTGGGGTAGGGGGCTTCCCCCTCGCCCGCGCCTGCGTCATAAGCGGCGGGATGACCAAGCGCTTCTTCCTTCGATACAATCCGGGTTATGCCGGATGAGCCTGAATGACTGGCTGGCAGACGCGCGCACGGAAGAGGATGTCAAGGACGCCTACATCAAGGCGCTGGGGCTGAAAGGCGCCTCGAAGGGGCGGATCGATATCCAGCACCCGCAAATCTGGTTCGAGGCGAAGTTCGTCCCTACCCCGCCCCTGCTGATGTTCGCACAATTGCTCACCTATGTCCGGCGCGCGCGCAAACAGGGCCAGGCCGTGCCGCCCTATCTGGCGGTGGTGGACCGTGACAAGGCGGCGATCCTGCCGACAGCCGCAGCGCTGCCGGTGTTCGACGACGAAGACATTGTCTGGCCGCCCGCCGCTTCGCGCGCAGACGCCGCGCTGGCGGCGCAGATCAAACCCTATCTCGATGACAAGTTCACCACTTATCCCATTGCCACCTTGGCGGGGGAGTTCGCCGACGCAGTCAAGAGCGCGGTGCGAGATGGCGAGCCTATTCGTATCCCGATTACGCCGCAAAACCTGCGGCAGGTGTTCGACAAATGGGTGGCGATGATCGGGCAGGAACTCGATGTCACCAATCCGGTCGATTACGCGACGATCTTCTTTGCGGACATCATGCACGATGGGGCGACTTCGGCCTATGCTTCGGTCGGCGCCGATCTGGTCACGCTGGACAACAAACCGGCGTTCCACTTGCGCGGGGCGGGCGGGCTGTTCCCGGTCGGCAATGTCCGCGCCTACCGTGATTTCTGGTCGATTTATGAGCGCCCGCCGGAGGAAAAGCACCGCCGCTGGTTGCTGGAACGGCGCGACAGCCTGCTGCCGCTGGACGAGCAGAAGTTCAAGGGCGCGTTCTACACCCCGCTGCACATCGTCGACAAAGCCTATGACCAGCTGGCCGAGACCTTGGGTGAGGGGTGGCAGGAACGCTACATCGTGTGGGATATGTGCGCCGGGGTCGGCAATCTGGAGGCCAAGCACAACCACCTGCGCAATGTCTACATGTCCACGCTGGACGATGTGGACGTCAAGTTCATGCAGACCGTGCCTGCCTTCGCCGGGGCGGAGATTTTCCAATACGATTACCTGAATGACGATGTGACCGACTTTGGCGAGATCGATTACTCCCTCTCGAACAAAGTGCCGCTGGCGCTGCGGCAGGCGATTGCCGATGCCAAAGCGGGCAAGGACGGCGCGAAGCCGATCCTGGTGCTGATCAACCCGCCTTATGCGGAAAGCGGTTCCGGCATTGGCAAGGGTGACGAGAACAAGATCGGGGTCGAGCAGACCCGCATCAACAGCTGGATGCGGGAAATGAATGTTGGCTATGCCAGCAAGGAACTGTTCGTGCAGTTCCTGATTCGCATTCGGCAGGAACTGCCCACCGCCACGCTGGCAATGTTCAGCACGCTCAAATACGTCAATGCCCCCAATTTTGAGCCTTTCCGGCGCATCTGGCAGGCGGCGTTCCGGGGCGGCTTTGTGGTTCACAGCCAATCCTTCGATTCGCTGAAGGGTGACTTTCCGATTGGGTTCCTGATCTGGGATCAGGCCGTGAAAAAGCCGCTGACCGACATAGGAGTGATCGCACTGGACAAGGCCGGGGTGCCGGTAGGCGAGAAGACCTACGTCGTTCGCCCCAAATCGTTGCTGCTTAACGCATGGCTAGCTGCTCCCCCTGCTAATGGTGATGTAATCATACCGCTATCAAATGCTCTGACTCCATCTCGGAACCCGCGTGTCAAGCGGGCATCCATTGGCGCTATTGGTCACCTGTTCGCGAGCAATAATGATATGCAGAACGCAGGACAGGGAACAGTGCTAACGTCTTCGATATTCACTGGGAGAAACGGAGGCGGCCTGTTTCTGTCGTCCGAAAATCTGGCCGATGCGGCAGTCGTATTTTCTGTAAGACTCCTCGTTCGCCATACTTGGCAAAACCATAGCGACCAGGTCCTCCAACCATCGAAGCCGCTTTCAGAAGAATTCAAATCCGATTGCCTCGTGTGGATGCTGTTCAACAACAAGAACCTCTCCGCCGGGGCGGACGGGCTGGAATGGGATGGGCGGACATGGTCGCTGACCAACCATTTCGTGCCGTTCGCGGAAAGCGCGGTCGGGGCGAAGGGGCGTTACGAGAGCGACTTCATGGTCCGCTATCTCGCCGGGCTGGACTTCTCGCCGCAAGCACTGGCGGTGCTGGATCAGGGCCGCGCGCTGTTCGCCCGTTTCCATGCCACGCCGTTTCCACGGAAAATCCGCGACGAGTTCAAGCTCGGCCGGGCCGATGCCGGCTGGTATCAGGTGCGCGGTGCGCTGAAGGCGTACGGCGAAACCGAGCTCACAGACTTCGATCCGTTCAACGCCGCCTACAAGGCGCTCGGCGACAAGTTGCGCCCGATGGTCTACGAACTGGGCTTCCTGCCGGGGTAACGTTCCGGACTGACCAAAGGCCTCCCCTCCCTTGAGGGAGGGGCCGGGGGTGGGTGTTCGTCGCTGGCGTTAAGGCGGACCACCCATCCCCAGCCCTTCCCTCAAGGGAAGGGGGTCAGATAATCCCCATCGCTTTCCCGGCGCGTTCGAACATGCCGAGGATCGTCTGGACCTGTTCGCTGGTGTGCTCGGCGCAGAGCGAGCAGCGCAGCAGGGTCATGTTGGCCGGCGTCGCAGGCGGGCGGGCGAGGTTGACGTAGAGCCCTTCCTTGAGCAGCGCTTCCCACATTGCCGCGCCGCGCTCGAGATCGGGCATGACCACGGCGATGATCGCGCTCTGCGGTTCCCCGGTGCCCAGCTCGAAGCCGAGCCCGCGCAGGCCGGCATGGAGCGTGCGGCTGTTCTCCCACAGGTGCGCGCGCTTGTTGCCGTTGTGCATCAGCTTGCGGATTGACTTGGCGCTCGAAGCCATCACTGCGGGCGGGAGTGCCGCGGTGAACACGTAAGGGCGGCACACCAGCCGCATCACTTCGAACTTGGGGTGGTTGGAGACACAGAAGCCCCCGACCGTGCCGACGCTCTTCGAGAACGTGCCGATGATGAAATCGACATCATCGATCACGCCTGCTGCTTCGCACACGCCGCGGCCGTGCTCGCCGATGAAGCCCATCGAGTGCGCTTCGTCGACCAGCACCATCGCCCCGTGCTTCTTGGCCACCGCGACCATTTCAGCGAGCGGAGCAATGTCCCCGAGCATCGAGTAGACGCCTTCGAGCACCACCAGCTTGCCCGCGCCTTCGGGAATGCGGCCGAGCCGCTTGTCCATCGCCTCGATGTCGTTGTGCTTGAACGGCACGACCTCGGCCTTGCCCATCGCGCAGCCGTCCCAGATGCTGGCGTGGCTGTCGATATCGAGCACGATGTAGTCGCCCTTGCCGGCGATCGTGCTGATGATGCCGAGGTTGGCCTGGTATCCGGTGGAGAACACCATGGCGTGGTCCATGGCGTAGAATTCCTTCAGCGCCTCTTCCACATCGCGGTGGTGGAAGAACGTGCCGTTGAGCACCCGGCTGCCGGTGGTCCCGGCACCGAACTCGTCATAGGCCTGTTTCCCGGCGGCGATCACGTCGTCGTCGAAGGTCATGCCCATGTAGTTGTAGGTGCCGAGCAGGATCGTGTCGCGCCCGTTGCAGATCGCCTGGGTGGGGGAGAGCACTTTCTCCATCACCAGGCTGAACGGATCCTCGCGCCCGCCTGCCAGCAGCACTTCGCGCATGGCGATGAGCTCGTCGAACTTGGAGAACAGGTCTGAATTGCCAGCTTCACTCATAGCAAATTTCCGTTCGTGCTGAGCTTGTCGAAGCACCGTTCTTTTTGCTTCGCAGGCTGCACTAGAAAGAAGGGCGGCCCTTCGACAAGCTCAGGGCGAACGGTAGCGGGATTTAGTCCGCTTGCAGCTTGTGCACGGCATCGACCAGCTGGCCGTAGTTCTCGATCTCGGCCTGCTGGTTCATGCTGATGATGACGTCGAACGCGTCCTCGATCTCGGCGACGAAATCCATCACCGTGAGGCTGTCGAACTCGAGGTCGTTGGCGAAGGTGGTCGCGTCGGTGATTGCGACGCCCTTCTTGTTGAACGGCTCGATCAGCGAGCGGATGCGTGTGTCGACGTCAGCGCGGTCCATGCGGGATAATCCAGTACGGTTGAAGCGGCAGACAGGGCGCCCGCCGTGCAATGGGCTGGTGAAAAGCGGTGTGTCGCGCCGCTTGTCAAGCCCGATGGCTGGTGGCAGTCAGCGATTTCCCGGTGCGGGAATGGTGAGGGTGGGGACATGGCGACAGACGAAGCAGGCACTGCTGGTGAGGCGGGAAAAGGTGCGGCGCCGGTGACGCGGCCCTATTCACCGCACGCCATCCACCTGGTGCGCACTTCGGTGCAAGCCAACATGATGCTGTCACAGATGGCGGACCAGAAAGCGTCGATCCTGATGGGGGCGACCTTTGTGGTGTTCACCATCGTGGTCGGTCAGGCCCGCAACGGGGCCATACCCATCAGTCTCGGGGTGCTCGCCATCTCCGCCTTTCTCAGCGCGATGTGCGCCGTCTATGCGGTGCTTCCCGCGGTCGGGAAAGGAAAGCTGCCGGCCAATCCGAACCGGCTGTTTTTCGGGCACTTTACCGCGATGAATGAACAGGTCTGGGTGGACGAGGTGCTGGAGGAGCTCCACACCGACGAAACAGTGTTTCGCACCATGCTGCACGATGTCTACCAGAACGGACAGGTGCTGGCAGGCAAGAAATACAAGTACCTGGGCTATGCCTATCGGATCTTCATGCTCGGGCTGACGGTAACGCTGGTCGCCTTCATGTTCGAACGGTTCCTTCTAACCTGAATCCTCCCCTCTTGGGGGAGGTGGCAGCGCGCAGCGCTGACGGAGGGGGTGCCGCCCTGTCGAGAGGGCGCGGGGGCCCGCCCCCCGCCCGCGGGGGGGCCCCCCCCCCCCCCCGGGGGGGGGGGGGGGGGGGGGGCAAGGAGCGTATGTTGAGTGTGGAGGA
>JAHDXX010000201.1 GCA_023384025.1 Sphingomonadaceae bacterium | reverse complement strand
CCCATTCGGGGTGAATGTCGAGGCAGATGGTCTTGCCTTCGCTGGAGAGCTTGAGGTCGGCACGGAAATCGACCGGAATCGCGAACCGGCCCTTCTCGTCCTTCAACGAGAAGCCGTAGCCGCTGAAACCTTCGAACACCTCGCCCGACACTTTCGCCCCGTCCCCTCGCCGCAGGGTTTGCACGCCAGACAAGACTTCTCCGCCGCCGCCCGCGCGCAAACGCGGGTGGCGCGAACCGCCGGAACGGCACGCAACAGCAAACAACCTGCCTGATGGAAGACGGTATTAACCTTCCTTGGCCGGGGATGGAAGGGGTAAAATGGGGATGAATGGGGATATCACGGATTCACGCCGTTAATCATGCCCTCCCGTCCCGTCTCTGGCACCGACAACAGCGTCCGAATCCGCCTTGACCAGCCTTCGTCCCGTGTTCTCCCCGACCTGCCCCGTCGCAGCCCGGGCGAGGTCATCGACCAGGCGGCCAAAGGCCGCCTCGCGGTCTGCCTGCGCGCCGTCTTCGGCCGTTTCAAGCAGGGCAGCATCGGCGATCACCGTGACCGTTCCGGCCCCGACTCGGCAGCGAGCAATCACGGCCTCGCCCGCCGTCCGGCAGGACACGGCGCCCGCCCCACCATCACGCCGCGACACCAGACGCCCTGCCAGCCGGACAGGCAGGGAACCCTGGTCGGCATCGCGGATCATCCGCACTTCGTCTGGCTGGCTGTCATCGAATTGCAGGTCGAGGCCCCAGCGGGCAAGGATCGGCGAAAGCAGGATCACATCCTGCGGGCGGCGCCGGTCGCCGATATGGAAGCGGCTTTCTCCGGTCAGCATGGGATCTGCGAACACAAGAACGTGCCCGCCATCGCGAACCCAGCTGTCGAGCGCGACATTCTCCACCGGTGACAGGGGCCGCGGCTGCGCCAGGACAAGGGCATCGACCTGTCCGAGCCCGTCGTCCGGAGCGAGCGTGTCCAGCGGCACCAAGGCGTAATGCCGTTCGATCAGGGTCCGGGGCCAGGGAAGGTTGCCTGACTGCGCCAGCAGGTCAGCCGGATCATCGCTTTCCGGCCAGTAGATCGGCAGGCTGGTGACAAGGCCGATTGTCACCCCCTCCGGACGTGGGGGTTCCGGCGTACCGCAGCTGGCCAGCGCGACAGCAACCATGCCTGCCAGCAAGAACGCGTTACTGCGCTGGCGCACCTTCGCCCTGCTCGGGCACGATGGCCTGTTCCTGCGGCTGAGGCGTTTCGCCCTGGGCGGGCATGTCCGGGACCACACCCGCTTCTGCGAGCGGATCGTTCTTGGGCGCATTGTCAGGAGCGGCCACCGTTGCGGCGGCATCCGGCACCGCGCCAGCTTCGGTCAACTGGGCGCGCTCCATGATGACGCTGGCCAGCCCGATCATCAGGACCATGGCACCAATCCCTGCAAGGCCGATCTGGAGGCGATGAATGGCCTCGGCCCGCCTTCGATCAGGCAGCTCAGCGGTGATCACAGGGTCCGCTGGCGCAGTCAGTTCGCGTTGCTTTGCCATCAGGCCCTTACCGGTAGCGCAATGGCCGCCCCAGTCAATTGGCCTTCAGCCAGTCGAACACCGGGAGATCTTTCGCCGCGAGCCACTCTGCGTTGTAGAGCGTGGACAGGTAACGGAAGCCGGTGTCGCACAGGATTGTCGCCACGCGCGCGCCCTTGCCCAGTTCGCGGCCGAGCGCCACCGCACCGGCGACATTGATCCCGGAGCTGAGGCCGAGGCACAGCCCCTCCTCTCGCAGGAGCCGTGCGACCCACATCAGGCCTTCCTGGTCGGAAATGCGGAACTGGGTATCGATCGGCGCCCCTTCGAGGTTGGCGGTAATCCGCCCCTGCCCGATCCCTTCGGCGACCGAGGTGCCTTCGGCGTGCAGTTCACCGGTGGCGTAGTAACTGTAAAGCGCCGCGCCGTGGGGGTCTGTCAGCGCGATGGTGATCTTTTCGTCGCGCTCCTTGAGGCCCAGCCCGACCCCGGCGATCGTCCCGCCGGTGCCAGCCGCGCAGGTGAACCCGTCAATCCGCCCGTCGAGCTGCTCCCACAGCTCGGGCGCGGTTCCCTCGATATGGGCGCGGCGATTGGCGATGTTGTCGAACTGGTTGGCCCAGACTGCGCCCAGCGTCTCTTCGGCGAGGCGGCGCGAGGTATGGACGAAATGCCCCGGATTGGCGAACTTGGTCGGCGGAACAGTCACCAGCTCCGCCCCCAGCGCGCGCAGAGTCGCCATCTTTTCCTGGCTCTGGTTGTCCGGCATGACGATGATCGTCTTGTACCCGCGCGCATTGGCGACCAGCGCGAGGCCGATGCCGGTGTTGCCCGCTGTCCCTTCGACAATCGTTCCGCCTGGCTGCAATTCGCCGCGCGCTTCGGCATCGCGGATGATGCCCAGCGCCGCGCGATCCTTCACGCTCGCTCCGGGATTGGCGAATTCGCACTTGCCCCAGATCTCGCAGCCCGCAGCCTCGCTCGGCCCCTTGAGCAGGACCAGCGGGGTGTTGCCGATGAGATCGAGCGTGTTCGCGACGATGGCCGGTGCAGTCATGTTGGCAGACCTAGGCGCTGCCGCACCGGGCAGCAACGAAGATCAATCTTCAGGGGCGATAGTGACCTTGAGGCCGTCAAGATCGCTGGTGAAGGCAATCTGGCACGACAGGCGCGAGGTCGCATCGCGGTGATCACTGCTGTCGAGCAGGTCATTTTCGTCGTCGCTCATCGCCGGCAGCTTGTCGGCAAAGGCTGCATCGACATGGATGTGGCAGGTCGCGCACGAGCAGCACCCGCCGCACAGCGCGAGAAGTTCGTCAAACCCGTTGTCGCGGATCGCTTCCATGACAGTCAGGCCTTCGGCCACGTCGATGGTCGATTCCTCGCCTGCACGGTTGACGACGATCAGCTTAGGCATGATGAGCGGTTCCCTATCGTAATGGTGGCCCGCATGGGGCCGCTTGGGGGCAGGCTGCTAGGCAAAGCCCGCCCGATTTGCAAGCGGCGAGCAGAGCCTCGCCAAAATGGAGAGGCAAATGGGACTGTCTGCCGAAGCGCTGAAGGCCGGTATTGACGCAGCGGTCGGGCGCGAGCCCGCATTCGGGCGGGCGCTCGCCGCGGTCGGTTATCCCGAACCGCGCATTCGCCCGACCGGGTACCAGACCTTGCTGCGGACGATCGTCGGCCAGCAGGTGAGTGTGGCGGCCGCAGCTTCGGTGTGGCGCAAGCTCGAGGCGGAGCTCGGGGAAGAAATGACCCCGGAAGCACTGCTGGAACGCGATTTCGACACCCTGCGCGCCTGCGGCCTGTCGCGCCAGAAACAGGGCTATGCCCGGTCGCTGTGCGAACTGGTCGTTTCCGGCGCACTGGACTTCGGCAACCTTCCGCAAGACGACGAAGCCGCGATTGCCGAACTGACGCAAATCAAGGGCATCGGGCGCTGGTCGGCCGAAATCTACCTGCTGTTTGCAGAGGGGCGCCCGGACATCTGGCCTGCGGGCGACCTCGCCGTGCAGGCCGGGCTGCACCGCATTCTCGATCTGCCCGCGCGTCCAGGCGAGAAGGAAACCCGCAGCCTTGCGGAAAGCTGGCGCCCGCACCGCGGCGCAATCGCCATCCTGACCTGGCACGCCTACAACAATCCCGCCCTGTAGGCAGTTGGTCGATTTGGGCTGCAAACGGCAATCGCTGTGCCTATTCTTGGAGCATCCCGGACCTTTCAGGAGGATAGAGTGAAGAAACTTGCCACCCTGCTGCTTGCTGCCAGCGCACTGACCCTGCCCGCCGCTGCAAGCGCCGACAACCACGCCCATAGCCAGGGCCACAAGGGACACACAATGAGCGACGCGAAGACCTCTGCCCCTCTGATCGAACGCGAGAAGCTGTTCGGCAACCCGACCAAGGCGGGCGGCCAGATCAGCCCGGACGGCAAGTGGCTCAGCTGGCGCGCGCCGGTCAACGGCGTGATGAATGTGTGGATCGCACCTGTCTCTGATCCGTCAGCGGCCAAGGCCATCACTGCGGCAACCGATCGCCCGATCCGCGAGTATTTCTGGTCGCCCGACAGCAAGAGCGTGATGTACGTCCAGGACAAGGGCGGTGACGAGAACTTCCTGCTCTACGGCATCGACCTCGCCTCGGGCGAGGAAAAGACGCTGACCCCGTTCGAAAAGACCCGCGTGACCGTGGTCGGCGCTTCCAACACGATCAAGGACAAGGTGCTGATCGGGCTCAACAACCGCGACGCGCGGTTCCACGATGTGCACATGCTCGACCTCAAGACTGGCGAGCTGACCCTGGTGATGGAAAACAACGCCTACGCCGGGTTCATGGCCGACGACAATCTGGCACTGCGCATGGCGGTCCGCCCCAACGCTGCCGGGGGAATGGACTACTTCCCGATCGTCGACAACGTGATTGCCGAGGCACCGAGCGACAGCACGGGCCTGGAAGATTCGCTGACCACCAACCCTGCCGGGTTCACCACTGACGGCAAGACCATGTACTGGATCGACAGCCGTGGCCGCAACACCGCCGCGCTGATCGCGCAGGACGTCGCGACCGGCGAGAAGCGCGTGATCGCGGAAAACGACAAGGCCGATATCGGCGGGGCCCTCAGCAATCCCAAGACCGGCGAGATCGAAGCCTACAGCTTCACTTACCTGCGCACCGAATGGACCGCGATCGATCCGGAAGTGAAAGCCTCGCTCGCGTGGCTCGACAGCCAGCTTGAAGGCGACTTCGGCGTCCTGGCACGCACCGAAGACGACTCCAAGTGGGTGATCTGGAACGATTCCGTGGTCGCGCCGAGCAAGGTCTTCATCTACGACCGCCCGGCCAAGACGCTGACGGAATTCTACACCACCCGGCCCGAACTCGTCGGCGCCCCGCTTCAGCCGATGCACGGGGTCGAAATCACTTCGCGCGATGGCCTGACCTTGCCCAGCTATCTCACGCTGCCGCCCGGCAGTGATGCCGATGGTGACGGCGTGCCGGAGAAAGCCGTTCCCATGGTGCTGCTGGTCCACGGCGGCCCTTGGGCGCGCGATGGCTACGGCTCCAACCCCTACCACCAGTGGCTCGCCAACCGTGGTTATGCCGTGCTGTCGGTCAACTTCCGCGGCTCGACCGGGTTCGGCAAGGACTTCATCAACGCCGGCAACCTCGAATGGGGCCGCAAGATGCACGACGACCTGATCGACGCTGTCGACTGGGCCGTCGCGAAAGGCGTGACCAGTGCCGACAAGGTTGCCATCATGGGCGGCAGCTATGGCGGTTACGCGACGCTCGCCGGGCTGACTTTCACGCCGGACACGTTCGCCTGCGGGGTCGACATCGTCGGCCCATCGAACCTCGAGACGCTGCTCGCGACGATCCCGCCCTACTGGGCACCGCTTGTCTCGCAGTTCCACGAGCGCATGGGCAATCCCAACACGCCGGAAGGCCTGGCCTTGCTCAAGGAGCGCAGCCCGCTCCACTTTGCGGACCGGATCACCAAGCCGCTGCTGATCGGCCAGGGAGCCAACGACCCGCGCGTTACCCAGCCCGAAAGCGACCAGATCGTGAATGCGATGAAGGCCGCGGGCATTCCAGTCACTTACGTG
>JAHDXX010000200.1 GCA_023384025.1 Sphingomonadaceae bacterium | reverse complement strand
CCGATGGCGGAGATCAACGTCACCCCGTTCGTCGACGTCATGCTGGTGCTGCTGATCATCTTCATGGTCACTGCACCGATGCTAAACGCGGGTGTGCCGGTCGAGCTGCCGGAAAGCCGCGCCAATGCCTTGCCGCAGGAACAGCAGGAACTGGTGGTCACGGTGGCGGGCGACGGTACGATCTACCTCGACGACAGCGCGCTCGCCCCGGGCGAACTGGGCGACCGGCTGGCGAACGTGATCCCCGACGATTCTGGCCAGATGCCCAGCGTCACCCTGCGCGCGGAGAAGACGCTCGACTATGGCCGGGTCATGGCGGTGATGGGCGAACTGAACCGCGCCGGCTTCACCAGCATTTCGCTGGTCACCGGCGGTTCAGACGAGAGCCCATAGCCCGGTGACTCTATGACGGCGGCAACCCTTCGCAAGGAAGAGGCTCTCGGGCTTGGCGTGGCAGTGGTGCTGCACGCGGCGCTGGTGGCCGTGCTGCTGCTGCAACCCGCGCCGCGTGATCCGCCAAAGATGCCGGAGCGGATGACCGTGAGCCTTGCCGAGGATGTCGGCATGGCCGCGCAGGCGCCCGAGCCGGTGGCGGAAAGCCGTGCTTCGATCGCGCCGACGCTGGCGGAACAACCCGCGCCGCCGATTCCCGCCGCCGCGCCGGAACCGCTCCCCGCGCCTCGCCCCGTGCAGACCACTGCGCCCGCGCCGCGACCGACGCCGACCACGCGCCCGACCACGCGGCCAACCCCTAAGGCGACCACCACACCGCGCCCGACCGCATCGCCCACGACCCGGCCAAGCCCGCGCCCGACTGCGACCGCCAGCCGAGCCCCGGCGCCGCGCCCCACGGCGACCCGCGCGCCCGCCCCGCGCCCGACCGCCACGCCGACCCGCAGCGGCGGCCAGCGGATTGGCGACGACTTCCTCGGCGGCGCTGGCAACAGCACCAACACGACCGAAACACGCATCCCGGCCAGCCAGATCGGGGCAAGTGCAAGGGCGTCGCTGGTCGATGGCATTGCACGCAAGATCAAGCCGCACTGGCAGCCGCCCAACGGCCCGGAGGTTGACCAGATCGTGACGGTCTTGCGATTCCGGCTTAATCCCGACGGCTCGCTGGCTAACAGGCCTTCGGTTGTCCGGCAGACAGGTGTCAACGACACCAACCGTGCACAGGCCGGGCGCCATGCGGAGCAGGCCATCCGGGCGGTGCAACTGGCCGCCCCGTTTGACTTGCCAGAGCAATATTACGAAGCTTGGAAGAACGTCTCCGGCTTCAGCTTCGACTGGAAACTGTCCCAATGAAGAAATTGATCCTTCTCGTTGCATTTGTCTGGACAGCTCCGCTGGCCGCGCAAGACCTTGGCGCGCCGGTGCCGGTGGGGGGCGAGGTCGAAGCGACCGAGGAAGACGAAGGTGGACTGACCGGATCGGTTTCCTACGAAGGGCGCCTCGACGATCTCGGCATCGCCATCCCCGGCTTCGCGACCGATGTCGACAAGCCCACGCCCGCCAATGCCAGCGGTACCGGCGCTCTGGGGCGTGAGCTGGGGCGGATCGTGTTCAACAACCTCAAGAACAACGGGCTGTTCAAGCCTGCCGGGCCGGACAGCCTGCCGCAGCCAACATTTGGCCAGATTACCGCGCCGCAATGGGCGACCTGGTCCAACCGCGGCGCGGAAATGCTGGTTCATGGCTATGTCCGCGCGCGGGGCGACGGCAAGATCGTGGTCGGCTGCTATCTATACGACATGGCGCTGCAGAGCGAGCTGGTGCGGGGCGGGTGGATCGTCGATCCGGGTGACTGGCGCCGCGCCGGGCACAAGTGCGCTGACCTGGTCTATTCGCGCCTGACCGGGGAAAGCCCGTTCTTTGACAGCCGTATCGCCTATATCGCCGAAACCGGACCGAAGGACGCGCGGATCAAGCGTCTTGCGATCATGGACAGCGACGGGGCCAACCACCGCTTCATCACCACCGGGCGCGCGACCGCGCTGACCCCGCGCTATTCGCCCGATTACCGCAAGCTGATGTATTTGAGCTACGTCGACGGCAATCCGCGTATCTACGTCTACGATATCGGCAGCGGGCGGCAGACGCTGGTGACGCAGAGCACCAACCCGACCTTCGCCCCGCGCTGGAGCCCGGACGGGAAGTGGATCCTCTATTCGATGGCCGTGGCGGGCAATACCGACATCTACCGCGTCTCCGCCGAAGGCGGCCCGAGCGTTCGGCTGACCAATACCCCGGGCATCGACATTGGCGGGTCCTACTCGCCCGATGGCCGCAAGATCGTGTTCGAGAGCGACCGTTCGGGCGAGCAGCAGATCTATGTGATGGATGCCGACGGTGGCAACCAGAAGCGGATCAGCTTCATGGGCGGGCGTGCGGCAACGCCGGAATGGAGCCCGCGCGGCGACCAGATCGCGTTCACCCACATCGCAGGCGACTTCAACATTGCAGTGATGAGCCCGCAGGGCGGGGGGTTCCGCCGCCTGACGCGGGGATGGCAGGATGAAGCGCCGACATGGGCGCCCAATGGCCGCATCATCCAGTTTTTCCGCACCGAACGGGGCACCGGGCGGACCGGGCTGTGGCAGGTCGACCTGACGGGCGAGAACGAGCGGCGCCTGCCGACGCCGGTCGATGCCTCTGACCCGGCATGGGGGCCGATTCTGCCCTGACGGAATTGCGTGATAGAGTTCGGGGGGTACGGGAAACACATGTGCGAAAGGACCAGACGATGAACAGACTGCTTGCATCGGTTGCCGTGATGGGCGGGGCGCTGGCCCTGTCTGCCTGCAAGACCACTGCGCCGGATACGCTTCCGCCCGATCCGATCCCGACGACCACTGCCACCGGCACCGGAGGCCAGACGGTCAACCAGGGTCCGATGGTCGGCTCGCAGGCGCACTTCGAACAGGCGGTCAACGGCCAGAACGTGATCTTCTTCGATACCGACCGTTACAACATCGACAGCGCCGATGCTGCGGCGCTGCAATCGCAGGCACAGTATCTCGCCCGCTATCCCACGGTCACGATCACGATCGAGGGGCACTGTGACGAGCGCGGGACCCGCGAATACAACCTCGCGCTGGGCGAACGGCGCGCGAATGCGGCGAAGAACTACCTTGTCGGTCTCGGCGTCGATGCCGGCCGGATCCAGACCGTCAGCTACGGCAAGGAACGCCCGGTGGCGCTTGGCTCTGATGCCGCGTCGTGGGCGCAGAACCGTCGCGCGGTCAGTGTGGTGATCAACTGAACTTGAACCGGGCCTGCCGCTGCCATCGGGTGGCGGCGGGCCTCGTCAGGGGCGCTACTTGCTGAGCGCCGTGACCGGGCTGGCCATCAGGCCATTGCCGGAAGGCGCGCTGCTGACGCCGCCAAGGCCGGTGACGAGCGCAAACAGCGCCATCGCCAGCACCGATGCGGTGGCCGAGACGGACAGTTGCTTGCTCATGATTCGACCTTTGCTCCGGTGGTGTGTCGCCGCCGCTAACGGCTAATGGTGAAGTTTGTATTGCAATGCAACATTTCAAGTCGAAACTGGTTCCTGCATCTTTTGTCCCGGTGCAAATGTGCCTAGACTGACAGCCATGACTGTCCGCCGAACGACTTGTGACCTTGCCGGGGCCGCCCGCTGATGGCGCGCGCCAGCCGTTCGAACGACTGGGGGTTTCCCCGCTGGCGCGGCTATGGCTCCTCGCGCGAGGCGACGACGGTGCGCCTGTGCGACCGCCACGGCTGCAACGAGCCGGGCGATTGTCCCGCCCCCAAGGCGCCCAACAGCCGCGACCGGTGGTATTTTTGCCAGCGCCATGCAGCCGAATACAACGCCAAGTGGGATTATTTCGAAGGGCTCGAGGAAGCCGAGCGGCAGGAACGTGCGCGGGCCGAACAGCGCGACAACTCCGGCTATGCCGAAGCGGCGCACTATGGCTGGGCCGGTTCAGGCGACGGCACCCGGAGTGCTGACGAGATGCGCGCGCTCGACTTGCTCGGGCTCGAAGCCGATGCCGATTTCGCCGCAATCAAGAAGGCCTGGCGCGACAAGGCCAAGGAAGTCCACCCGGATGTGAAGCCGGGCGACGCGGAAGCCCCCAAGCAGTTCCCCGCAATCCCGCTCGCCTACGAAGTCCTCCGCGCGGCGGAGGAACGGCGGGAGTGGAAGGGCTGAACGGCTAGCGCGCGTCGATTTCCGGCGCGGGGTTGTCGTTCCACCAGGGCACATCGCTGTGCGGGCGCACGTCGATTTCGTGGGTCCAGCAGCTCTTCGGCTGGTGCGCGAGATGCCAGTAGGTTTCTGCCAGCACGGCGGGGTCGATGATCCCGCCTTCGCCCTTCGCCTGCGCAAACCCGTCCCACCGGTCGCCCAGCAGCTTGCGCAGGGGCGGGGAATCGACCGGCCCGTCGATCACCACGTGGGCGACGTGGATGCCCTGCGGGGCGAATTCGGCGTTGAGCGTCTGGCACAGCATCCGCCGCCCGCCCATCGCCGCGGCATGGCTGTGCTGGCCCGCATTGCCCCGCATCGCTGCGGTGGCGGAGGTTACCAGTAGCGTGCCCTGACCGCGCTTCACCATGGCCGGGAACAGGGCGTGGGCCAGCCGGAACACGCCAAAGGTGCCGAGCCGCCAGCCCAGTTCGAAAATGCGGTGCGGGGTGTTCTCCAAGCTGCGGTTGCCGATCTGCGCGCCGAGGTTGTAGAGCGCGGCATGGATCGGGCCGATGTCACGCTCCACCCGCGCTACCAGCTCCTCTATCGCGCCGTCTTCGGCGGCATTGAGCAGCGTGCCGGTCGCCGATCCGCCCGCCGCCTCGATCGTAGTGACCAGCTTTTGCAGGGCTTCTTCGTCGGAACGGCGCGCGCAAACGGCGCGATAGCCGCCTGCCGCGAACCGCATCGCGCAGTTGCCGCCGATCCCGCCGCCAGCACCGATTACCAGAAACACCGGTTTGCGGCTATCGGTCATGGCATCCCTCCCTCGGTTACGAGATCAGCCTAGCCGCTTCAGCACCGCCTGCGCCAGCATTTCCCCGAGGCGAGGGCCTTGGCGGGGATAGAGATAAGGTTCGATCAGCTCGGCTTCCATCACCGCCAGCGCGCCCTGATGGCGGATCATGTCGACCCGAGCATAGAGCGGCGTCTCGCCGGGGATGGCCTCGACCACGGCCTGCGCCGCCGCGATGTCGTCGGGCGAAGGCTCGGCATCGATCTCGGTCCCGCCATAGATCGACTGAATGCGGTAGTCGCCCGGCGCTGCGACCTTGCGTACCGCGTGGCTGAAGTGGCCGTCGACGAACAGGAAACTGGTTTCGCCTTCCTCGACAATCGTAGGGAGGAACGGCTGCACCATCGCGCGGTAGCCGTAGCGCCAGTCGGTGGGCGGGGCATTGTCACGGGTCACGCGCAACTGCCCTTCGGCTCCCGCGCCAACCCGCCGCTTGATCACCAGGTCGTCGCACCCGAAGTGTTCGAATGCGACGGTAATGTCGGCGCTGGTCGGATCGTCGGGCCACAGCGTCGGGATGGCGTTCGCGCCTGCCGCCGCCAGATCTCGCAAGTATCCCTTGTCGATGTTCCAGCGGACCATGTCAGACGTGTCCCCCGTCAGCACCAATGGCACAGATTTGAGGTTGTGATTTAAGGAGGGTTG
>JAHDXX010000199.1 GCA_023384025.1 Sphingomonadaceae bacterium | reverse complement strand
TCACCGGGCTGCCCGGTGGCACGATCGAGAAGAACCGCAATGCCGAGCTGCTGTCGCCGGCGGCGCTGGTCAACGGCGCGCTCGGCAACCGGGTCACCATAACCCGCACCAACCCAGCCACCGGCAAGGCGGTGAGCGAGCAGGCGGTGGTGCGCACCCGGGCGGACGGCGGGCTGGTGCTCCAGACCGGGCAGGGGTTCGAAGCGGTACGCTGCGCCGGCCTTCCCGAAGGACTGACGTTTGATCGTATTCCCAAAGGCCTTTCACCCAGCCCGGTGTTCACCATCGATACCCGCGACAAGACCGGCGGCACCTACACCGTTACCCTGACCTACCTCGCCTGGGGGTTCGACTGGCAGGCGAACTATGTCGCCACGCTCGCCGAGCCGCGCGCAGACGGTGAATTCACCATGCGCCTGCTCAGCTGGTTGACCCTGCTCAACGACAACGGCCAGTCGTTTCCCGATGCCGAGCTGATGGTGATCGCCGGCACGCTCAACGTAACCAGCGATTTCGAGGACCTCGCCGAACCGCCGGTGGCTGAGCCGCTGCGGCTGACCTGCTATCCGTTCGGCAGCACCGCGGCAGGATCGCCCGTGCCGTTTTACGGCTCCTATCCGCCGCCACCTCCTCCGCCACCGCCTCCCGCGCCGGCCGCCTATGCGGAGAGCGATTCGATTGTCGTCACCGGCGCGCGGATGGCGCGCAAGTCATTCGACGCCGCTAGCCCGATCTCCGTCGTTTCCGGTTACCGTCGCGGCCAAGGGGCTGAAGCAGGTTGCCTTCCTGAACAAGGACGATGTCAAGGCCCGCTACCTCTACCGCATCGGGTGCGAACCCTTCGGTCGTTACCAGAAGGTCGAGTCGCCGGATGAGTTGCAAGAGGCGGAAGTGCTCCTGGTGACCCGCAACGACAAGAAGAAGGGCCTCGGGGTCGCCCTGCCGCAGGGCGGGATGACAGTGTTCGAACCGACCGAGAACGGCGCGCAGCTGGTCGCAGAGCCGCAGCTGCGCGACTATGCCGTGGGGCAGGATGTCGAGCTGGAAATGGGCAGGAGCGCGCAAGTGTTCAGCCAGTGCAGCTACAACGGTCCCGGAGATCCACCCGACCATGGCCGCAATTGGCGCAAGATGCGGGCCGAGATCAGTAATGCCAACGCCCATCCAATTCGGGTGCGGGTGGCGCTCGGCTGGTCGGGTGAATGGGAAGCGAAGTGGCCGAAACACAAGACCGAGGTCAAGGACGGCAACCTGATCGTCGAGGTCTCGGTGCCTGCCAACGCCACGGAAACATTCGATTTCCGGATGCGGGGCACGGGCTAGAGGGTATCGCGCAACCTTCTGGAACAAATTTTCGTTCCCCACTTGTTCTTGCGGAACAAACAGGATACATGATCGCCAGTCGATAACCGGGGCCCAATACACGCAGAGCCCTAGGCAAGCGCAGGAGGTCATGCGATGGCGGTTCAACTGAAGCTCGTGGAAGGCAAAAACGTGAACCCAGAAAGGCAGAAGGCGCTCGATGCGGCGCTGGCGCAGATTGATCGCGCATTCGGCAAGGGCTCGGCGATGAAGCTGGGCAGCAAGGAAGCCATGCAGGTCGAGGCGATCTCGACCGGCTCGCTCGGGCTCGATATCGCGCTCGGCGTCGGCGGCCTGCCCAAGGGGCGGGTGATCGAGGTCTATGGACCGGAAAGCTCGGGCAAGACCACGCTGGCATTGCACGTGATCGCCGAGGCGCAGAAGGCCGGCGGGACTGCGGCCTTCGTCGATGCCGAACACGCGCTCGATCCGGTCTACGCCAAGAAGCTGGGCGTCGACATCGACGAGCTGATCGTGTCGCAGCCCGACACTGGCGAGCAGGCGCTGGAAATTACCGATACGCTGGTCCGCTCCAATGCGATCGACGTGCTGGTGGTCGACTCGGTCGCGGCACTGGTTCCGCGGGCGGAAATCGAAGGCGAGATGGGCGACAGCCATGTCGGCTTGCAGGCCCGCCTGATGAGTCAGAGCTTGCGCAAGCTCACCGGTTCGATCAGCCGTTCGAAGTGCATGGTTATCTTCATCAACCAGCTGCGGATGAAGATCGGGGTGATGTACGGCAACCCGGAAACCACCACCGGCGGCAACGCGCTCAAGTTCTACGCCAGCGTCCGGCTCGACATCCGCCGCACTGGCCAGATCAAGGACCGCGACGACATTATCGGCAACACCACCCGGGTGAAGGTGGTCAAGAACAAGGTCGCCCCGCCGTTCAAGCAGGTCGAATTCGACATCATGTATGGCGAGGGCATTTCCAAGATCGGCGAGATCCTCGATCTCGGGGTCAAGGCGGGCGTGGTCGAAAAGTCGGGCAGCTGGTTCAGCTACGACTCGATCCGCATCGGCCAGGGCCGCGAGAACGCCAAGCAGTATCTCAAGGACAACCCCGAAGTTTGCGACAGGCTGGAAGCCGCCATCCGCGGCCGGACCGATGCCGTCGCCGAGGAGATGATGGCCGGTCCTGACGCGGAGGACTAAGTCACACTTCTCAAGCGGGCACGCATTCCTCGCCCGACAAACGCGAGGGTGCCCGGGAAAACGGAAAACCGGCGTAGGGGCGATGCCACCGCGCCGGTTTTTCTTTGCCCACGCAATTCCGCCGCCGCCATCGGGTCGGGTCCCTTGCATCGAACGCGATAGCAGCTAACGTCATCGACCAACCGGGGGTTCCGGAAGGGATAATGGGTTGACAGACAAGAGCGAATGGCAGGGGCGGGTCGGCCAGACATGGGCCAGCGAATGGCGCCGGACAGATCGCAGTTTCACCGGATTGACGGATGTCCTGCTCGGCCATGCCAGCGCGCGCCCGTTCCGCCGGGCGCTGGACATCGGTTGCGGTGCCGGCGAACTCTCGCTGGCCCTGGCGCGGGGGCATGCAGGGGCTGAAGTTGTCGGCATCGATGTCAGCGAGCAGCTTGTCGCCGTAGCCCGGGAACGCAGCGGCTATCTCGGCAACGTGTTCTTCGATGTCGCCGATGCGGCCCAATGGCATATCCCGGGCTATGCACCCGACCTGCTGGTTTCCCGTCACGGTGTGATGTTCTTCGACCGCCCGACCGAGGCGTTCGCGCATTTCCACGCCCTTGCCGCCCCGGGTGCGCGCCTTGTCTATTCGTGTTTTCGCGACCTGTCGGAAAACCCCTGGGCGGAGCGGGTGGTCTCGCTCTTGCCGCCGGAATACATCGTGCCGGTTGATCCGTTGACCCCAGGGCCCTTTTCCATGGCTGACCAGGTCCAGGTCCAGGGTATCCTGTCCGAAGCCGGATGGAGTGGTATCCGGATGCAGCCGGTCGACTTCGCTTTTGTGATCGGTGGTGGCGAAAATCCGGTCGAAGATGCGCTGTCCTACATGCTGGCGATTGGCCCGGCCGCCCGGGCCGCACGCATGCTCCCGGACGAGGATCGCGCGGCCTTCATCGGCAAGCTGCGCCGATTCCTCACCAACAACAATGATGGCGGGTTGATCGCCCTGCGTGCCGGAGCATGGATCGTTTCCGCACAGAAGGCGCTGTGATCGGCGGGTTCACTCACTGCCTCGCATTTAATCCGCTTGTCGCACGCCCGGGTTGTGCCTAATTCGCGGCGCATGACCTCGACCAACGACATCCGCCGCAGCTTCCTCGACTACTTCGGCAGCGCCGGGCACGCCGTGCGCCTGAGTGCGCCGCTGGTGCCGTACAACGATCCCACGCTGATGTTCGTCAACGCGGGCATGGTGCCGTTCAAGAACATGTTCACCGGGCTGGAGACCCCGCCTGCGCCAACCGCTGCGAGCAGCCAGAAGTGTGTGCGCGCCGGGGGCAAGCACAACGATCTCGACAATGTCGGCTACACTGCCCGGCATCACACCTTCTTCGAGATGCTCGGCAACTTCAGCTTCGGGGACTACTTCAAGGAGCAGGCGATCCTCCATGCGTGGACCCTGTTGACGCGCGAATGGGACCTGCCCGCCGACAAGCTGACTGCCACTGTGTACCACACCGATGACGAGGCGTTCGACCTGTGGCGCAAGATCGCTGGCCTGCCGGAAGAACGGATCATCCGCATCCCGACCAGCGACAACTTCTGGTCGATGGGCGACACCGGCCCGTGCGGCCCGTGCAGCGAGATCTTCTACGACCACGGCGCGCACATCCCCGGCGGCCCTCCCGGAAGCCCGGACGAAGACGGCGACCGGTTCATCGAAATCTGGAACCTCGTGTTCATGCAGTTCGAGCAGGCCGCCGATGGCAGCCGCACGAACCTGCCCAAGCCGTCGATCGACACCGGCATGGGTCTCGAACGCATCGCCGCAGTCATGCAGGGTGTGCACGATAACTACGATATCGACACCTTCCGCGCGCTGATCGCGGCGAGCGAGAGCCTGACTGGTGTTGCGGCAGAGGGCGACCAGCGCGCCAGCCACCGGGTGATTGCCGATCACCTGCGCTCGACCAGCTTCCTGATGGCCGACGGCGTCCTGCCCTCGAACGAAGGGCGCGGCTACGTGCTGCGCCGGATCATGCGCCGCGCCATGCGCCACGCGCATCTGCTCGGCGCGAAGCAGCCGCTGATGCACCGGCTGGTCCCGGCGCTGGTGGCGGAAATGGGCCAGGCCTATCCCGAATTGCAGCGCGGGCAGGCGTTGATCGAGGAAGTGCTCGAGCGCGAGGAGACGCAGTTCCGCCGTACGCTGGAAAAGGGTCTCGGGTTGCTCGACGAAGCGACCGGAGCGCTGGGCGAGGGCGACCAGCTCGACGGCGAAACCGCGTTCCGCCTCTATGACACCTACGGCTTTCCCTATGACCTGACCGAAGACGCCTTGCGCGCCCGCGGTATCGGGGTCGACAGGGCCGGGTTCGACGAAGCGATGGCCCGCCAGAAGGCAGCTGCCCGCGCCGCGTGGAAGGGATCGGGCCAGGCCGCCGACAGCGAAGTGTGGTTCGACATCGCCGAGCGCGAAGGCGGGACCGAGTTCACCGGCTACACCTCCACCGATGGCGAAGGCCGGGTGGTCGCGCTGGTGCGCGATGGTGCCGAAGTGGCGCAGGCCAGCGCCGGCGAAAGCGTGGTCGTGCTGACCAACCAGACCCCGTTCTATGGCGAAAGCGGCGGCCAGACCGGCGATGTCGGTGCGATTTCGAACAACGAGGGCTTGCGCCTGTCAGTCAGCGATACCTCCAAGCCGCTCGGGCGCCTCCATGCGCACCACGCGACCGTCGAAGCCGGGGCCATCAAGGTCGGAGATACCGTGCGGCTGGTCGTCGATGTCGAACGGCGTGACCGGATCCGTGCCAACCATTCCGCCACGCACCTCGTCCACGCTGCGCTGCGCAACCGGCTCGGCAGCCATGTGACGCAGAAGGGCTCCATGGTTGCGGAAGAGCGGCTGCGGTTCGACTTCTCGCATCCCAAACCACTGTCGGGCGAAGACGTGGCCGCGATTGAGGCCGAAGTGAACGCCGAAATCCGCGCCAACGAGCCCGTCGTGACCCGCCTGATGAGCCCGGACGACGCCGTCGAGGCCGGGGCGCTGGCGCTGTTTGGCGAGAAATACGGCGAGGAAGTGCGCGTGCTGTCGATGGGGCGCAAGGGCCAGGACGCACGCAACTACTCGGTCGAACTGTGTGGTGGCACCCATGTGCGCGCAACCGGCGATATCGGGCTGTTCCGGATTGTGTCCGAAAGC
>JAHDXX010000198.1 GCA_023384025.1 Sphingomonadaceae bacterium | reverse complement strand
CCGCGCTTATGGCGGCTATCCGGTTGCCGGAGGCGGGCGGGTGAAGCGCGGCCTGTTGTGGCGTTCGGGCCAGCATGTTGATGCGACTGCGGCGGATTTGGCGGCACTCGATGATCTGGCACTGGCACATGTAATCGACTTGCGCGGGGACAGTGAGCGCCGCAACGCGCCGTGCCGCCGGTCCGATGGGTTTGACGCCGCAGTGCATTTCTACAGCGGCGAAACTGCCAACCTCGCCCCGCATCTCGAAGCGGTCGACGGACAGCTCGATCCAGAGGGCGCACACCGGGCGATGGAGCGGATTTACCGCAATCTGCCGGGCCGAGAGCCTGTCTTGTGGGTCATGCGGCGCTATTTCGCGGTGCTGGCACAGGGTGACGGAGCGAGCCTGGTCCACTGCCTGGCCGGGAAAGACCGCACCGGCATGTCAGCCGCGCTGCTGCACCATGCGCTGGGTGTGCATTGGGACGACGCGATGGAGGATTTCCTCCTCACCAACACTGCGGGCAACATGGAGGCGCGGATTGCGGCGGGATCGGCCGCGATCCGGGCCAAATATGGGGCGATCAGCGACGAGACCATCCGTGTGCTGATGGGCGTCGATGCGCGCTACCTGACCGCCATGCGCGAAGCTGTGGAAGCAGAGCACGGCAGTCTCGACGCGTTCTTGGAAGACGTGCTTGAGGTGACGCCAGAGAGGCACGAGGCGCTGCGCTTGCACCTCGTCGAAGCGTAACCACATCCCGCCTTAACGCGAAAACGGACACTGACATGGCAACCCACCACACCAAGATGCTCATCATCGGCTCAGGCCCGGCCGGCTACACCGCCGCGATTTATGCCGCGCGGGCGATGCTGGAGCCGATCATAGTACAGGGGATCCAGCCGGGCGGCCAGTTGACCATCACCACCGATGTCGAGAATTACCCCGGCTTTGCTGACGTGATCCAGGGGCCGTGGCTGATGGAGCAGATGCAAAAACAGGCCGAACACGTCGGCACGCGCACAATGTGGGACACGATCGTTTCGGTCGACCTCTCCGGCCCGCCGTTCCGCGCGATCGGCGACAGCGGTGACGAGTACATCGGGCAAACGCTGGTCATCGCCACTGGCGCGCAGGCGAAATGGTTGGGTGTGCCGGGCGAGCAGGAACTGGGCGGCAAGGGTGTGAGTGCCTGCGCGACCTGCGACGGGTTCTTCTACCGCGGCAAGAAGGTCGCGGTGATCGGCGGGGGCAACACCGCGGTGGAGGAAGCGCTCTACCTCACCAACCATTCCGACGACGTGACCCTGATTCACCGCCGCGACAGCCTTAGGTCGGAGCGGATCCTGCAGGACCGGCTTTTCGCCAACCCCAAGATCAAGGTGCTGTGGAACAAGGCCGTGACCAGTTTCGAGGGCAATCCTGCTTCAGGCGGGCTGACGCACCTCGCGCTGACCGACACCGTCACCGGCGAGGCGAGTGAACTGCATGTAGACGGCGCGTTCGTCGCGATCGGTCATGCCCCGGCGACCGAACTGTTCCAGGGCAAGCTGGCGATGGACTCGTCAGGCTACCTCGTGGTCGAGCCGGGCACGCCGAAGACCGCGATCCCCGGGGTGTTCGCCTGCGGCGACGTGATGGACCACACCTACCGCCAGGCGGTCACCGCGGCGGGCACGGGCTGCATGGCCGCGCTCGATGCTGAGCGCTTCCTCGCAGCCCGCGAGTTCGCCGGCTAGAACACTGCCAGGGCGGCGTGGAGCACCAGCGCCATCAACGCCAGCGTTGACAGCACGAACAGGCCGAACCGGATCATCACCCGGTTGCTGGTCACCTGCACCAGCGAGTGCGCGACGCGCAGCCCGGTGTAGGCCCAGGCGAGCGTGGCATTGAGCCCGTCACCCTGTCCGATCACCGCCAGCGTGATTGCCACGGCGTAGAACACTGTTGGCGCTTCGTGCAGGTGGTTGTAGTTGTCGGCTTTCCAGCTGACATTGTCAGGCAGCTTTTCGCGCAGGCTCGCGCCGTTGGAGCCGACCAGCTTGGTGCCGTCGATCCCGGCCTTGTTCATGGCGGGAATGCGGGTGGCGTACATCCACACCCACATGACCATGGTCCATGCGGCAAGCGCGACGACGGGTTGGAGAATGGCAGACTGGATCATTGCGGAATGGCTCCCGGATCAGCGAATACGGTCAGCGCGATGGCGCGGTAAGCGAGGTAGACCAGAGCGAAGGTCGACAGCAGGAACAGCGAGAAGCGCACCATGACCTTGTTGACTGTCGCCTGGTAAACCGAGTGCACGATCCGCAGCCCGACGTAGATCCACGCCGCAAGGACGTCGCCGGCTGCTGCCCCCATCAGCGCGATGATCACCACCGTGGGGTAGAACACCGTCGGCTGTTCCATCAGGTGGGTGTAGTTGTGTGACTTCCAGTTTACGCTGGGATCAAGCACTCCCTCGAGATCCTGGCCACGCCCTCCGGGCGGCCTTGCCTTCAGGTCGATGCCGGACTTCGCCATCGCCGGAAAGCGGACCCCGGCGGTCCAGAACAGCATCACCAGTGACCAAGCGACGAGCACCGCCGCCGGTGCGAGCATTTGGGCTTGCATGGTTATCCCTCCCTCAACCTTGCGAGGACGAGTGTGCGGGGGTGCAGGTCGATTGTCAAACGCAACTCACTTGGCGGCGATCGTGGCGGCATAGGCTGCCGGATCGACGTTGCCGCCGGTCAGCATGACCACCGTATCTCCGTCGAGCGGCACCTTGCCCGCCAACGCCGCCGCCAGTGCCGCCGCGCCGCCCGGTTCGACCACCAGCCTGAGCCGCGCGAACGCGAACCGCTGGGCCGCGCGGACCTCGTCGTCGGTCACCGTCACGCCCGGTTCGGCCCGCCCGCGCAGAACGGCGAGGTTGATCTCGCGGGTCGCTGGCGGCTGCAGGGCGTCGCAGATCGTCGCGGGCGGATGCGCCCCGACCTTGACCACTTCGCCTGCCACCAGCGCCTGCCCGACCATGTCCCACCCCACCGGCTCGACCGGTACGACGGCACTGTCGGGGCAGGCCAGAGCGAGACCCGCGGTCAGCCCGCCACCGCCGCAGCAGGCGATGATGCGCGAGGGCGCACGACCGAGCTGCGTCTCGATCTCGATTCCGGCGCTGCCTTGCCCTTCGATCACCCACGGATCGGCGAAGGCATGGACCAGTGTCGCGCCGCTCGCCGCCACCAGACGCGCAGCAACCTCGTCGCGGTCTTCCCCGCCGGGCCGGTCGTAGAGCACCACCTCGGCCCCGAGCGCGCGGGTGGCGTCGATCTTGGTCTGGGGCGCGTCGGTCGGCATCACGATGGTCGCCGCAATCCCCAGCCGCCGCGCGGCCCAGGCTACCCCTTGAGCGTGGTTGCCGCTGGAGACGCCGACCACGCCGCGCGCGCTCTCTTCAGCGGTCAGGGCAAAGAGGCGATGCCATGCCCCCCTGATCTTGAACGCGCCGATCGGCTGGAGCATCTCGGCCTTGGCCCATAGCCGCACGCCGTCGATCTCCACCGGCAAGAGCGGGGTGGGGGGCAGGATTGCCGCTACCCGCTCCGCTGCGCGCAGCACCCCGTCGCGAGTCGACATCCGCTGCTCGTTCATCGCGCTCGCTCCCTGGCTGAACCGGGGCGAGACATGGACCACTTGTTACACAGTCCTGAGGTCAAAAAGTCCGGGCAATTCGTGCGCGCAAAAGGGCGGGCGGGGAGGGCGTGGTTGCGGGTCATGCCGCCGCTATGCCGCAAATGGTGCATGTAGGAAATGCGCGGGTTCTGGCCGGGCGCAGGATGCCTGCGGACGTGTCCAGCCAGGACCGGAAGGCGACTATTGCCGGGTGCAAGGTTTGCCATCCTGCCCGTTACGCCCAATATGAAGCCGATGACCTCTGGTGCGCCTCGCCCGAACCCGTCGCATTCGACCGGCTCCTTCGCCCCGATCGAACGCGTCACGAACCGGCTGGTCGGGGCCGCATTCTCGCCCCATCGCCACGATACCTACACCGTCGCTGTGACCATGGCCGGGATGCAGACGTTCAACTATCGCGGCGAGCTACGCTATTCGCTGCCGGGGCAGGTGCTGATCCTTCATCCTGATGAACTGCATGACGGGCACTGCCATGATGAGGCCGGGTTCAGCTATCAGGCGGCCTATGTTCCACCCAGCCATGTCCAGGCCGTGCTGGGCGGCGCGGAACTGCCGTTTGTCGTGAACGGGGTTTCATCCGATCCCGCGCTGATCGCGGCGGCCTGCACCATGATTATCGACTGTGCGCAGGTCGATGATCCCGGTGCCTATGAAGATGCGCTGTACGATCTGGCCCGGACCATGAGCGGGGCCGCGGGCAGGGCGTCGAAGCCGAGAACTGCCGACCGCACAGCCGTGATGCGGGCGCGCGAATTTCTCGAGACCGCCATCGTAGACGGCGCGCGACTGGAGGAACTGGAACAGGTTTCCGGCTGCGACCGGTGGCAGCTGTCGCGCGATTTCCGGGCGCTGCTTGGCACCAGCCCCTATCGCTATCTGCAATATCGGCGGGTCGATCTTGCCAAGCGGCTGCTGCGCGAAGGCGCGACGCTGGCGGATGCGGCACACGGCGCCGGATTTGCCGACCAGAGCCATTTTGGCCGCACCTTCCGCAAGTCCGTCGGCCTCACGCCCAAGCAATGGCTGAGTTCGGACATGTTCCGCACGATCGTTCTATAGCCGGGTGCTGCCAGCGGGTAGCCCGGGCAGCATGACACAGATGATCTTCTCCGACGAGCCGGCCAGGGGCTGGATTGCGCCGAGCTTGGCCGCCCCGCTTATCTGCGTTTTCATTCTGGTGATCAGCATGTTGCCGGGCGATCTCGCGCTCTCCCACTTCGGTTTTACCGAGCCGATGGGTGAGCCGCGCGGCCCCCTGGGCTTTTTCCTGATGCTGGCGTCGTTCAGCGCACTCGGGCTTGCGGTCGCCGGGTGGGTCCGCTGGGTTGAAAAGCGAAGCCTCGCCAGTGCCGGACTGTGCGGCGACGGAGGCCTCGGGAAGTTCCTTGTCGGACTGGCCGTTGGCATAGCGATGATGGGCGCGATCGTGGCCGCGATTGCCTTGTCCGGCGGATACCGTGTCGCTGACCTGGCCCCGGCCTTTGCCAGCCCCGCTGCGGTCGGCTGGATTGTCCTGCTGCTCGCCGGGTTTGGCGTGCAGGCGAGCGTGGAGGAATTCGTCTTTCGCGGCTGGCTGTTCTCGACGGGGATGCGGCGCTGGAACATGGCGGCCGCCTTCATCCTGAGCTCCGCCGCGTTCACCTTTGTGCACTTTTCGCCCCGAGCAACGCTGGCGGAAGTGGTCATGACTTTCATCTTCGCAATCTTCGCCTGCGCCTGGGTGCGCCGGGCAAATTCGATCTGGGGGGTGATGGGCTGGCACGTCGGCTGGAACTGGTTTGCGGGCGCCGGTTTTGATGTGCCGATTACGGGTCTGGACACCGGGCTGCCCGCACTGGTGGTGAAAATGGTGCCGGTCGGGCCGGCCTGGCTCAATGGGGGCGGGGAAGGGCCGGAAGGAAGCGTGTTTACGATGGCCCTGCTGGCTGTGGCTGCCCTCTGGCTCCTTCTGGCGAAAAAGCAGCACGGGCAGGGTGGAAGCGAGCCCGGACGCTAGCACTGCCCGTCCCGTCCGAATGTGGTTCAGATTGCGCGCACCATGGCATATACCATTTCG
>JAHDXX010000197.1 GCA_023384025.1 Sphingomonadaceae bacterium | reverse complement strand
GATCTTCCCGCACAACATCGGCCTCGGCGCGACGCACGATGCCGACCTGGTGCGCCGGATCGGCCATGCCACTGCGCTCGAGATCGAGGCGACCGGGATCGACTGGAACTTCTCGCCCACTGTCGCGGTAGCGCAGGATGACCGCTGGGGCCGGACCTACGAAAGCTATTCGGAAGACCCGCAGCTGGTCGCAAAGCTGGGGGCAGCGCTGGTCGAAGGGCTGCAAGGTGCGAAGGGCGCCACTGACCATCTCGGCACAGGGCGGGTGATCGCCACGGCCAAGCATTTCTTCGGCGATGGCGGCACCACGCTGGGGATCGACACCGGCGATGTTCATGGCGACATCGAGGAACTGAAGAAAATCCACGCCGTGCCCTACCCCGTCGCGATCGATGCGGGCGCGCAGGCGGTGATGGCCAGCTTCAACTCGATCAACGGCGAGAAGATGCATGGCTATGAAGCCATGCTGACCGGCTATTTGCGCGACGAACTCGGCTTTGACGGGCTGGTGGTCGGTGACTGGAACGGCCACGGGCAAGTGCGCGGTTGCACGGTTTCCAATTGCGCGCAGTCGCTGCTCGCCGGGCTCGACATCTATATGGTGCCGGACGACTGGAAAGCGCTGCTGGAGAACCTCGTCGCGCAAGTGAACGACGGGACCATTCCGATGGCAACGCTCGACCGCGCCGTCACCCGGGTGCTGCGCGTGAAGCAGCGCGCCGGGCTGCTCGACTCAGACGTGCGCAAGCCGTCCGAGCGCGGGGTTGGCGGCAAGCTGGCCTTGCTCGGTTCGCCCGAGCACCGCGCACTGGCGCGCGAGGCGGTGGCGAAGTCGCAGGTGATCCTCAAGAACAGCGGCGTCCTGCCAGTCAAGCCGGGTGCGAAAGTACTGGTTGCCGGGGTCGCCGCAGACAGCATTGCGCAAGCCGCAGGTGGCTGGACCCTGACCTGGCAGGGCGGGCGTGAGCTGGGCAACGAGATGTTCCCCGGCGCAACGTCGATCTGGGCGGGTATCCGCGATGCGGCCAAATCCAGCGGCGGCGAGGCGGTGCTGTCGCCCGACGGCAGCTTCACGGCTAAGCCCGATGCAGCAATCGTGGTGTTCGGCGAAGATGCCTATGCCGAGTTCTATGGCGACCGGAAGAACACCGCGTTCCGCGATGCCGAAGGGCTGGAACTGCTGAAGAAGTTCAAGGCCGCGGGCGTGCCGACCGTCGCGGTGTTCCTTTCGGGGCGCCCGCTATGGGTCAACCGCGAGCTCAACGCCGCCGATGCCTTCGTTGCCAGCTGGCTGCCCGGCGGTGAAGGCGCAGGCGTGGCCGACGTGCTCTATGGCCAGCGCGAAGCAAGCGGGCGACTGTCGTTCAGCTGGCCCGCGATGTGCAACGGCCATCCGGTCAACGGAGCCGAAGGTGCGCTGTTCGCGCGCGGTTACGGACTCGCCACCGGGCAGGTCGGCGGCATGGCCCCGCTTAGCGAAGCGTGCGATTTCCTCGTCGAAGCCCCGGCGAGCGACTGGTTTGCCACCGGCCGCCTCTCCCCCGGCATCAGTGCCAGCGCGGGCGGTACGAAGCTGCCCAACTTGCGCGGCGAGGCGGGCGGGATCGTGGCCAAGGGCCTCGACCGGACCCGGCAGGAAGACGCCCGCGTGGTCACCTTTGCCCCCGGCGCTTCGTTGACCCTGACCGGAGACGGCAAGGCCAAGGGCGCGTTCGTGGTGCAATACAATCTCGCCGCCAGCCCCACCGCGCCGGTAACGGTCAAGGTTGGCGACACCGTGCTCGATATAACCTCGAACTTCGCGGTAAGCGGTGGCAAGGGGTGGCGCGAAATGGTGCTGACCGGCCAGTGCGTGCCGGAAGACGCCAACAGCCTGACGATCACCAGCGACGGCCCGATCAGCCTGAGCATTTCCGGCATTGCCCGCACGCAGTTGCCGCAAGGCACGGACTGCTCGTTCTGAGAGCCGTGCATTCGAATACAAGTGGACGGCGCCTGCCGAGGCGCTAGTCCGGTAACTCCGCCACCAGAGCGGGAATTTGGGAGGATGAAGGACGATGGCACTGGCACCCGGCATGGCCGCCGATGCGGCGCACGACGGCGACAATCGGGGCGACACCCCGCAGATTGACGCCCCCGGCCTCAACTACTTTGTGTTCGCACTGTTCTTCATCTTCGGCGGGATCACCTCGCTCAACGACGTGATCCTGCCCAAGCTGAAGGAGCTGTTCACGCTCAACTACACCCAGGCGATGCTGGTGCAGTTCTGTTTCTTCACCGCCTATCTGGTGATCGGCGTTCCCGGCGCACAACTGGTCAAGAAGATCGGCTACATGCGCGGCGCGGTGGTCGGCCTGCTCACCATGATGACCGGCTGCCTGCTGTTCATCCCGGCCAGCCAGACCGCCACCTACGGCCTGTTCCTGTTCGCGCTGTTCGTGCTCGCGAGCGGCGTGGTGGTGGTGCAGGTCGTCACCAACCCGCTGATCAGCCTTCTCGGCCCGCAAAAGACCGTGCACAGTCGCCTGACCTTTGCGCAGGCGTTCAACAGCCTTGGCACCACGATTTTCCCGCTGGTCGGCGCAACCCTGATCCTGGGCAGCCTGGCCGGGGTGACCGCGGCCGAGCTGTCAGGGCCCGAACTTGATGCCTACCGCACGGCAGAGAGCGCCGCGATCGTGCGGACCTATATCGGACTCGCCGTGGCACTCGCAGTGATCGCCGCCGTGGTCTGGATGTTCCGCAACCGCCTCAAGGGCGAAAAGCACGAACAGAGCTCGATCGCCGGGGGTTTCGAGCTGCTCAAGCGTACCCGCTTCGGTTACGGCGCGCTGTGCATCTTTCTCTACGTCGGCGCGGAAGTCGCAATCGGTTCGCTGATCGTGAACTACCTGATGCAGGAAAGCGTGATGGGTCTCGAAGAGCAGACTGCCGGGCACATGATCGCCTATTACTGGGGGGGCGCACTGGTGGGCCGGATCATCGGTTCCGCCCTGCTGCGCGTGTTCAGCCCGGGCCTCATCCTCGCCACTGTCGCGCTGGGCGCGATTACCCTCCTGGCAATCTCGACCAACACCACCGGCGTGGTATCTGGCTACAGCTTGCTCGCCATCGGCCTGATGAACTCGATCATGTTCCCGACGATCTTCAGCCTCGCCTGCGAGAAGCTCGGGGCCAAGGCAGCCGACGGTTCGGGCATCATCAACATCGCCATCTTCGGCGGCGCGGTGATCCCGCTGCTGACCGGCATGTTGGCCGACTGGAGCGAGAGCCTCGCAGTGGCGATGATCCTTCCGGCAATCTGCTACGCCATCATTGCAGGCTTCGGCTATTACGCCAGAAAGCCAGCCTGACCTGAATATGTATGCGCCCACTGGCGCGAGCGGCCGGGCCTCTCTAGGTAGATGACACCTTAGGAGAGGCCCGCGCCATGAGCTTTACCGCTGACCGCCTGCTGCTGTTCGGAGCGACCGGCGACCTTGCCCAGCGCATGTTGCTGCCTAGCCTCGCCGCGCTCCATGCCGACGGGCTGCTGGCCGGAAACCTGCGGATCATCGGCACTGCGCGCACCGAGATGGACGATCACGGCTTCCGCCAGTTCGCCCGTGCCGCGTTGGAGAAGTTCCTCCCCGCCGACCGGCGCGGGGGCATGGCCGATTTCCTCAACCGGCTGAGCTACCAGGCACTCGATGCCACCTCGCTCGATGGCTATGCCGCACTCGCGACCAAGGTCGGCGAGCCGCAGCATGGCCTTGCGATCTTCCTGTCGACCGCACCTAGCCTGTTCGAGCCGACCATCAAGGGGCTCCAGTCCGCCGGGTTGACGGGCGAGAACGTGCGCATGTGCCTGGAAAAGCCGCTCGGCACCAATCTCGCCTCCAGCTGCGAGATCAACGACGCGGTGGCCGGGGCCTTCCCTGAAAGCCGTATCTTCCGGATCGACCACTATCTCGGCAAGGAAACCGTGCAGAACCTGCTGGCTCTGCGCTTTGCCAACCTGATGTTCGAACCGCTGTGGAACGCGGCGCATATCGACCATGTCCAGATCAATGTTGCCGAGACGGTCGGGCTGGAATCGCGCGTCGCCTATTACGACGACAGTGGCGCGCTGCGCGACATGGTGCAGAACCACATGCTCCAGCTGCTCGCGCTCGTAGCGATGGAGCCGCCGGGCCACTTCGATTCCACCGCCGTGCGCGACGAGAAGGTCAAGGTGCTGCGCAGCTTGCGCAAGGTCTCTTCCGGCGAGACAGTGACCGGGCAATACCGGGCCGGCGCGATCGGCGGGCAAGCCGTGCCCGGCTATGACGAGGAACTGGGCAAGGACAGCGCCACCGAGACCTTCGTTGCGATCAAGGCCCATGTCGACAACTGGCGCTGGAAAGGCGTGCCCTTCTACCTGCGCACCGGCAAGCGCCTGCCCAAGCGGGTGACGGAGATCGTCATCCAGTTCCGCTGCGTGCCGCACTCGATCTTTGCCGGAAAGGGCGCGACGATGCAGCCCAACCGGCTGGTGATCGGGATCCAGCCCGAAGAAAACATCACCCTGTCGCTGATGGCCAAGGTGCCCGGGCTTGACCGTGAAGGCATCCGCCTGCGCCAGGTCCCGCTCGACATCGCCATGGCCGATGCCTTCAGCGGTGCGACCCGCCGGATCGCGTACGAGCGCCTGCTGCTCGATCTGGTCGAAGGTGACCAGACCCTGTTCGTGCGCCGCGACGAAGTGGAGGCGCAGTGGGAATGGATCGACGCAATCCGCGCCCAGTGGGACGCCGACGGACAGGAACCCAAGACTTACACCGCCGGCAGCTGGGGGCCGAGCGCCGCCATCGCGCTGACCGAGCGGGATGGGGTTACATGGCATGAGTAAGGTGTGCCCCGGTCCTTCGAGACGAGCCTTCGACTGCGCGCCTGCGGCGCTTCGCTCTGTCTCTCCTCAGGATGAACGGATGTTTGTTTTAGCCGTTCGTCCTGAGGAGTGGCTGAGGAGCCGCGCAGCGGCGTCTCGAAGCCACGTCTCGAAGGACAGCCACCCCGCAAGCTATCGTATTGCAAGGACCGGCCCATGAGTCTCCACGACACCCTCCATCGCTTCACACAGCGGGTCATCGAGAACTCGCGCGCCAGCCGCAGCGCCTATCTCGACCTGGTCGCGCGCGAGGCCGACGCGATGGGCGAGCGCTCGCAAGTATCGTGCTCCAACCTCGCCCATGCCTATGCCGGGGCGCTGGAGGATCAGGCGGCGCTGGTCGCGGCCAAGGGGCCGAACATCGGGATCGTCACCAGCTACAACGACATGCTCAGCGCGCACCAGCCCTATGGCCGGTACCCGGAGCGGCTGAAGATCTATGCGCGCGAAGTCGGTGCCACCGCTCAGGTCGCAGGCGGCACCCCGGCGATGTGTGATGGGGTGACGCAGGGCGAGACGGGCATGGAACTGTCGCTGTTCAGCCGAGATGTGATCGCGCTCAGCACTGCTGTCGCATTGAGCCACGCGATGTACGATGGCGCACTGATGCTGGGCATCTGCGACAAGATCGTGCCCGGGCTGCTGATCGGCGCTCTGCGGTTTGGCCACTTGCCGACGATCTTCGTGCCCAGCGGGCCGATGCCTTCGGGCGTGCCGAACAAGGAAAAGCAGCGCGTCCGCCAGCTCTATGCCGAAGGCAAGGTCGGTAGGGCGGAACTGCTGGCGAGCGAAATGGGCAGCTACCACTCGCCGGGTACCTGCACCTTCTACGGCACCGCCAATTCCAACC
>JAHDXX010000196.1 GCA_023384025.1 Sphingomonadaceae bacterium | reverse complement strand
CGTCCGGGCTGCTGCACTCAGCGGTTCCCAGGGATGATGGCCCAGTTCGCCAAGCAGGGCGCGGACAATGGCATGCGCGGGGCAGGGGGTGAGGGGGGTCTCCTGCGGGGCACGTGCGAGCCCTGCGAACCAGTGATCGAAGAGCATTTCGGCATCGGTAAACCCCGATTGCAGCAGCGCGGCGATCAGCGTTCGGCGTAGCAAGTGCGTGCAAAACAACGTCTTTTCGCCGCCGTCGAGGCCCGCGACCAGTCCGTCGAGTCGTCCCAGCGCCAGAGCGCAAGTAGCCTCGGCCAGCGCTGCGTCCTCGGCCGAGGCATCGTCATCGGGGGCAAATGCACCGAGCGGATTCATGTCTAATGTGTAGTGAAACGCTGAACGCTGCACAAGTGCCTGGACGCCCTGTGCATCGACATGTGATAATTGCACTTATCACATCTTGCATATCATTATCGTTCGGGGCAGAATCGCCTTTCGATGGCTCCAGAAACCACTCCTGACGACGACACCCGTGACAGGCCCGAAGTGCTGCAGCTCTCACGCGAACTGGCGCTGGTGGCGCGCGGCCCGGGAGCACGTCCTAGCCCGGAATTGCTTACCGCCTATGCCCGTGCCGCCGCACCCAACACGCTGCGCGCGTTTCGGTCCGACGTGATGGCGTTCGACGCATGGTGTCGGGGCAGGGGAGAGAAGACCGTTCCCGCCACGCCCCAAGCAATCGCCGATTGGCTTACGGTGCGGGCAGGCGAGGGGGCGGCGCCTGCCTCGCTGTCGCGTTACAAGGCCTCGGTCGCAAGGCTGCATCGCCTGTGCGGCCTTGCCGACCCCACTGCTGACGAACTGGTGCGGCTCACGCTTGCTGCGCACCGGCGCGAGAATGGGATAACCCAGAAGCAGGCGCGCCCACTGCGGTTTCGGGGGGCGGTCAAGGATCCGCTCGCGGACAGCCCACGCGGGCTCAACGTCAAGGCAGTGCTGGCATCGCTCGGCGAGAGTCTCACCGACCTGCGCGACAAAGCCTTGCTGAGCCTCGCCTATGACACGGGCCTTCGCGCCAGTGAGCTGGTCGCGGTGCGAGTAGATGACATAGGCGAGGCAATCGATGTTGATGCACGGCTGCTCAGGGTTCTCCGCTCGAAGGGCGACCAGGAAGGCGAGGGGGCCACTGCCTATCTGTCTCCACGGACCGTACGTGCTCTTGCAGACTGGCTCCAGGCTGCCGGGATAGGCGAGGGGCCGGTGTTCCGGCGGGTGATCGTGCGGCGCTATGCGGCCAAGCCGGCGCGCAAGGCTGGCAATTGTGCGAACCGGGGATGGAACGCACGCTGGGAGCCCGAACGGTTTGCAGCGAAAGCCGCAAAGGGCGCGCGAGTCGAATACAATTTGGGGGAGGGCGCGCTCCATCCGGGATCGGTCACGCCGCTGCTGCGCGCCATGTTGCGCCGGGCATTCGAGGCTGGCGCGTTCGGCGATTTGGATGCGACGACGTTCGAAAAGCAGGTACACGAGGTCAGCGCGCACTCGATGCGTGTGGGGGTCAACCAGGACTACTTCGCGGCCGGCGAAGACCTCGCCGGGATCATGGACGCGCTGCGCTGGAAAAGCCCGAGGATGCCATTGCTCTACAACCGCAACCTCGCCGCCGAACAGGGTGCGGCGGGGCGATTGCTGAAGCGCATGAACTGAGGATGGGGTTGTAAGCCGAGCCTCGATAAGTGGCTGTTCTGACGAGACCGGGCCGTGTCCCAGGCGATGCGATTTCGGCGGCGTTTTTGGGTCGCCGGCGGCCGGCCCCTGCGGTGCGGAGCAGGGGTTAATTTTCTTCGATCCTATGCCGACAGATATCGTCTGTGCTGCCGGAGGTTCAATTTCGCAAGAGCATTGGCCGTGGAATTGCTGGCAAGTGGACGTCTTGCAATCGTCCGGCTGGCGCCAAGGTGCCCAAAAGTTTGATGTACGGATGCGAGCGGTTGTGGACATTCGCGCGGCAGTGACCGGCAGTAGCAAGGCTGATAGCATGGCGAAATTCCGTGCCGCATTTCGTGAGAAATCCTATGCGCCTTCATTTCGTGGCCGCAATCTTCACCTTAGTGTTTCTGATCTCATGTAGCCAGCATGAGCGGCGAGGCAGTGCGACCTCAACCGGTACCGACGAAGCAGAGACCATCTCTCATGACCTTGGCCCGTTCTTTCATGCTGAGACCGAAATGTATGACAATATGAGAGCGGCTATCGGGACCAGTTCAGGGGACAATTGGGTAAGGATGATGATCGCGCATCATGAGGGAGGTGCGGCGCTGTCGCGCATTGTTCTTAGGGAGAATCCTTCTTTATGCATTGCTGATCTGGCCAGAGAGACCATGAGAGTTCAAGAGGATGCTGTCGGCGTCCTCCGGGCGCTGGAGCGCGAAGGCCCCCTTGACGTGGAAAGTGCCTTCATATTTCTTAAGCCAATTCAAGCAATGCACGATGCGACAATGAGCGTGAATGGTGCCAATGCTTCGGAAATCTGGTTGCGAAAGATGATCGCACATCATCGTGGAGCGATCGCAATGTCCGAGGTTCTTCTGAAGCAGCCCGCTATTCCCCGGGAGACGGTCAATGCTGTCCGAAGGGTCCGTAACGCACAACTGAGTGACCTGGTGGTACTTGAGAGGGCACTTGCCGAGCCGGAACTAATTGAAAAATCAGATGGCAAGGATGCTACCACGACTGTTCATGTGCGGACTTGCCCCAGCAAGGCGCCCGGATGACACGAAGAGGCATGACCTCGGCCGAAACTCGTACCGGGCTGGCGCCCACTGTGGGCGCGCAAGCGGGGCTCTCGTGCGATCGGGGGAGCGATTGGTGCGCCCGGCGAGCGCCTTGGTAGCCTGCCGGATCCACGAGACCCGTTGATCGACAATGGACTGTCATGTGCAGTCCGGTCGCCAACTGAAGATCGCAGGCAATGGGCAGTCACCACGGCGATACCCATTCTGCCCGAGCGGGAGGCAGCGTAACTTGTTTGCATACCGCCATGATCGTGCCCGATCTCGGAATTAAGGGTGTCCCGATCGAGGGGGGTGCGAGACTCGGATCTTATTCAAGGGCGGTGTGATCCGAAACGGCAACCGCAACGACGAGCGCCAGCGCGGGGTCTTCGATGCGCCTTTGCGCTTTGATTACGCGTTCGCCCGTATGGTGCGGCCAAAGCGCAGCTTCATGCTCGAGGCTGCAGAGAGGCACCGCCGGGGGCTTCGACTAATGGGCATCACCTGATACCGCCCGTTTCACCGCTGGAGAGTTTCAATGTACCAGAAAATTCTGGTGGCTTATGATGGATTGAAGTTCAGTCGGACTGCCTTAAGACACGGGTCCGACCTTGCAATTCTCTGTAAGTCGGAATTGCATCTGCTGGGAATAATCGCGACAACGGGCAGTAGCGGGCTTGCCGAGGCATATGGAGAAATCGATGTCTGGGGGATGGAGCGTGAAGAGCTCGAACAAGCCCTCGACATGGCCGCCTTGGAATCTGACAGGCAGGGAGTGAACGCCATCATCCGCATACGGCAAGGCGATCCCGGACGTGAGATTATTGCCTATGCCCATGAAATACATGCTGACCTTGTCGTTCTGGGCCATTCAGAGAAGGGCATGATCGAGCGTTGGTTTGACGGATCGGTTGGCGGCGACTTACTCAGACACCTTCCAGGCAACCTGCTCATCGCGAAGACATAGCATTGGCGCCGGTTGCGAGGGTCACTGTGCGCGGCCAACGTTACAGTATCATCACCATCCGGCCATCGACTTTCCCCGCCTTGAGGTCACCGAACACCCGGTTGATGTCATCGAGTTGCGTCTTGTGTATGTGGGCGCGGACCTTTCCCTCCACCGCAAACTCAATGGCTTCGGCGAGATCCTTGCGCGTGCCAACGATCGAGCCGCGGATCGTGATGCGCTTCAACACCACATCGAAGATCGGCGTCGGGAATGTCCCTGGCGGGAGACCGGTCAGGCTCACGGTTCCCTTGCGGCGCACCATCTGCAGTGCCTGCGCGAAGGCGGGAACCGAGACGGCCGTCACCAGGACGCCATGCGCGCCGCCGCCGGTCTCCTTGACGATCCTGGCAGGCGTATCGGGCGCTTGCGCGTTCACGGCCAACTCGGCGCCGAGCGAACGGGCGAGGGCGAGCTTCTCTTCGGTCACGTCGAGGGCGACGACATGCAGACCCATTGCCTTGGCATACTGGATCGCAATATGACCAAGCCCGCCAACGCCGGAAATGGCGATCCATTCGCCCGGCTTCGCTTCGGTCTCCTTGATGCCCTTATACGTTGTCACGCCTGCGCAGAGAATGGGTGCCAGCTCTGCAAAGTCGGCATTATCTGGCAGCCGTCCCACAAACGGTGCCGCGCCGATGACATATTCGGCAAAACTGCCATTCACCGTGTAGCCGCTCATATGCTGCGATTCGCAGAGCGTCTCCCAGCCGGTCTCGCAGTACTCGCATTGAAGGCAGGCATCGTGGAGCCAAGCCACACCGACCGCATCGCCTTCCTTCAACCCAACGACGCCAGGTCCGAGCGCTGCCACGATCCCGGCACCCTCGTGTCCAGGGATGAAAGGCGGAGTCGGCTTCACCGGCCAGTCGCCGTTTGCTGCATGAAGGTCGGTATGACACACGCCCGTGGCGATTACCTTCACCAGCACTTCGCCGGGTCCGGGCGTCGGAATGGGGACTTCCTCGATCTTCAGAGGCTCACCGAAGGCGTGTACCACAGCCGCTCTCATTGTCTCCACCATGGTCGTGTCTCCATATCTGGTACTGATCGAAGCCGCAGGTCTAGACGCCCCTTGCCTTTGGCATTCTTAACCTTTTGCGATTCGGTTGAAGTCGGCGAACCTCATTGAGCCACTCCCTCACTTGCCGCGAGTGCCGCGACACCCGGCAATTCCCGTCCCTCAAGCCATTCCAGAAAGGCGCCGCCGGCGGTTGAAACGTAGCTGAAGCCGCCTGCGACGCCGGCATGTGTCAGCGCCGAAACCGTATCGCCGCCGCCGGCGACGGAAAGCAGGTCACCTGCTTTGGTACGCGCCGCGACAAGCCTCGCGATGGCCATCGTGCCATGGTCGAAGGGGGGCGCCTCGAATGCACCGACCGGGCCGTTCCAAACCAGCGTGTTCACCGTGTGCAGATGCTGTTCGAAGTCGGCGATCGTGTCAGGGCCGACGTCGAGGATCATGTCGTCGTCTGCGACCTCACGCGCCGGAACCGTGCGATGTGGTGCCCCCGTTTCGAAGACCTTCGCCACCACGACATCAGTTGGCAGAGTCAGAATCGTGCCGGTTTCGGTCGCGAGACCAGAAATGCGCTTGGCCGTTTCGAGCTGATCAGCTTCATAAAGCGATTTGCCGACATCGATACCTTCTGCCGCCAGGAAAGTATTGGCCATCGCCCCGCCCATGACCAGGATGTCGACTTTTTTTAGCAGGTTTTCGATCAGGGCGATCTTGGTCGACACCTTGGCGCCACCGATGATGGCCAAGACTGGCCGATTGGGCTGGTCCAGCGCCCTATGCAGATGGAAAAGTTCGTCCTGCATCGCTCGTCCGGCCGCCGAAGGCAGAATGTGCGCCACACCTTCGGTCGAGCCATGAGCACGGTGCGCAGCCGAAAACGCATCGTTCACATAGAGATCGCCGAGTTCGGCCAGTGCCAGCGCGAAATCCGGATCATTCGCTTCCTCGCCAGCATGGAAGCGGGTATTTTCGAGCAGGACGACGTCGCCATCCTTCAGCTTCGATACAGCGGCCTCCGCCACATCGCCGAT
>JAHDXX010000195.1:976-5846 GCA_023384025.1 Sphingomonadaceae bacterium | reverse complement strand
CGAAGCTCTATTTTCTCGCCCGCATGGTCAACCACTTCAGCCGCTTCCTGACCGCGATCGACATCCACCCGGGCGCGAAGATCGGGAAGAACTTCTTCATCGACCACGGCTTTACCGTGATCGGGGAGACCGCCGAGATTGGCGATAATGTCACCATATACCAGTGCGTTACCCTGGGCGGGACGAACCCCGCCAACGGGGTCGGCGGCAAGCGTCACCCGACCATTGAAGACAACGTCATCATCGGTTCCGGCGCACAAGTGATCGGCCCGATCACAGTCGGCAAGCGCGCGCGGATCGGGGCCAATGCAGTGGTTACCGACGAAGTGCCCGAAGGGGCGACGATGATCGGCCTCAAGGCCCGCTCCACGCTGGTCCCGGCGGAACAGTGGCTGCGCGAATTCATCCCTTATGGCACCCCGTGTGATGATCCGTGCGCCGACTCGAACGGCGTCGGGCGCGACTGTGTCGAGAAGCTGGAAAGCGAGATTGCCGCACTGCGCGCCGAGATGGCCGAATTGCGGGCGGCAACCACCATCCCCGCAGAAACCAAGCGGACCGGTAGCTGATGCTGGCCGGCGGGGGCGCAGGGCAGGGTGGCGCGGTCGTCGCCTTTCCCGCGCGCCAGCCGGACCAGGTCGGGTTTGCCCGGGAAGAGCTGTCGCGCATCCTCGACCTCTATGGCCGGATGGTCGCCGCCGGGCAGTGGCGCGACTACGCGATGGACTTTACCCGCGATTTCGCCAGCTTTGCCGCGTTCAAGCGAGCCGCCGAACGGCCGCAAGCACGGATCGAGAAACGACCCGCGATGCGCAACCGGCAAGGCTTGTGGACGCTCTATGGCGAGCACGGCCAGGTGCTGAAACGCGGACACGATCTCAGCGGCGTGCTCGCCCCGATCGAGCGGCGGCTGGTGAAGGCAGTCGAGGATTAATCAAACGTGGCGGCGACGTTGACCAGCGATTGCTGGGCTTCGGTCACTTCACGCACGATCCGTTGCAGGAACCAGGCCGAGCCTGCCAGCAGTGCGAGCATCAGCGCGGTCCAGGCATAGCGCGCCCAGAACGGGGTGAGCAGGTATACCCCGGGCAGGGCGTCGATCAGCGCTGAGACAGCGACAATGATCCACACCACCACCGCGCCGAGCTGGCAGGCCCACCAGCTGGTGACCGCGCCGACAGAGATGTGGCCGAATTCCTGCGGTTCGCCCGCGCTGCGATTGTACAGCTCGCGCATGGCACCGAAGGGTACCACGAAGTTCGCGAAGGGAACGAAATAGCTCGCCACGGCCCAGCCGGCCGAATGGCGCAGCCCGTCGAGCCCGGCGTTCGCCAGATTGGCATGCGCGCGGTATATCCAGATCAGGATCGGTATCACGCTGAGCAGGAACACCAGCATCATCGCGACCTGGGTCACACTGGCGGTGGCGAGAAGCAAGGGTGACCCTGTGTCGGTGACATAGGTCACCAGCCAGCCGATAGTCGCCAGCGCCGAGACCATTGCGGTTGCAAGCACGATCCAGATGAAGAACCTGGCCACGCCTGCGATCCGGCGCAAGTTGTCTGCTTTCACATGCCCCCCGAAAAGCACTGGCCCCGCGCACGGGTATGCGCGGGGCCAGCGGTTTGATCAAGCGGGAGATTCAGGCGCTTGCGCGCATTCCCGTGACCGGCAGGCGATCCTGCAGGTTGCCCGGCAGCCCGCCGACCACGGCCTGGCGGATCGGGGTCCAGAAGGCCGACAGCGAGAGCAGGGCCGAACCGATCACCAGCGCGGTCAGCGCCACGTTCAGTTCGACCGCGCCGAACCGTTCGAACAGCGAACCGAGCGCGAACAGGACATAGACAAGCGCCGAGACCAGCAGCGCGCGCCGGTCGACAGCCAGTGCGATCATGCCCATCGCCAGATAGACCAGCAGCACGCCCACGGCAGCACCGATGCCGATATTCCCGCCATCGGTCACGCCGAGCCAGTGGAACAGCGGGTGCGCGATCATCGGGGCAGCCAGCAGGTGGAGCCAGAAGGCCACGTCGCTGCGGCGGGTCTGGCGTTCGCGGTCGCTGGTGTCCCAGCGCATGGCGAAGGCGAACACTGCAAGTCCGGCCAGGAAGACCAGCGGCAGCAGCACCTGTTCGGGCTCGATATTGTCCGGGCCGATGGCGGCGACTGCCAGCGCGATCACCGTCCCGGTGATGGCTGCCGTGCCCGCAGCGATCGTGATCGGGACCATGAACCGGCGCCAGTGCATCCATGCCGCGCCTGCGGTGGCCAGCGCAGCCAGCGCCACCAGGGTCACGGCGAGCCGTTCGTTGGTACCGGAGTCGCCGAAGGTCATCACGACGAAGCCGAGCAGGGCTTCGAACACCCCGCCGACGAAGGCGATCAGGAGCACGATGCTGGGCAGCGCCATCCGCCGCTGGCGGGTGAAGAATTCGGCCATGCCCCAGGCCGCCAGTGCCATCAGCACGCCGGAGAACGGCGGCGGGCCGTCGAGGTTGGGCGTGAACGCCTGCCCGATCCCGGCCATGGCGACCAGCAGCAGCACCGCGGCAATGGTGACGAAGATGTCGTTGAAACTGTTGACGAGGCGGAAATTCTCCTCGTCGACAGATGGCGTCGCGCGGTTCGTCCGCACGGATTGGCGCAGGGCCTCGGCAGCGTCGGCGCTGATCGCACCGCTCGCCACCGCCTGGCGCAGGTCGTCTTCGGTGTACATGGGTTACTCCTCCCCTGTGATGGGGGAGGCGTAACCCTAGTGTGTTATTGTGTCAATACAGCAAGAGGGACTGCTGCTGTCGAGGTGCATTGGTCGTCGAATGTGACGCCAAGTTGGCCCGCTGGTATGGACTGGTCGAGGTCAGATCTTTTCGAAGAAGCTTTCGTTCACGGTTACCTCTTCCGTTTGTATCTCACGGACATCAACGCCAAGTTTCAGATCCTTGAGAAGGTAGCAGAGGGCTTCACCGTCGATCAGGTCGATTGCGGGAGCTCCATCCCGGGTGGCCTCTTTGCGAGCATCTGGGGTGAATGTTCCTGTGGTGATAATCAGGCCCTTGTCTGCGCGACCTTGCATGGCACCGCGAAAGTCTCGGACTGCCCCTGCACCTACCGAGCCAGCGTAACGCTTGCACTGAAACAGGACTTGAAAGGAGATGAGGTTCATCCTGAGAACTCCCGTTCCATCAATCCCACCATCTCCCGACTTACCTGTTACTTCGACCTTCACGAAACCACTTTCGCGGAGGATGCGCTGCGAAAGGCGCTCAAAAGCAGATGGTTCAATCGCCTTTAGGTGATTTAGAAGAACATCAGACCAGTGCTTCTCAGATGAATTCAGATTGTCCGCATTTTGATCTGCAATGAGATCGTCGGCCTCACCTTCCGTAGATTCTTGGCTCGCCGCCCTTTCAGCGCGTTGAGCCTTGTAAGCCTCTTCACACTGTTTCCGAATTATCGATGGCGGCCAACTCAGGGCCTCCCTACCCTTATCGGTAAGAAGCCAAACACCTCTCCCACCGCTGGCAACGAAATCGCCAAACTTCAGCCAGGTTCGGGCGAAGGCCATGCGATGGGTTGCTACAGGAGCGCCGCTTGTTGGGTAGGATATGTCGAGTTGTTCAGGGGTCAGGTGAGTCGAAGTTATTATTCTGTCCTCAATCTCATCGATTGATCCGGATCCACCTAAGTCATCCAATGCCCTTAGGGTTGGCAGCATAAATTCATGATGCTTGGGAAGTGGATCGGACATTCTATGACCTCAAGAAAGAAAATCCCCGCGCCAAACTGACGCGGGGCTCCGATTTTGCAAGATTTTTGAAGAAGATTACCCCCGCGCGCTGCTCGGGCCGGTGCCGGTGACCTTCTGCATGGCCTTGAGGATGTTGCCGCTCTGCTCGCTGCCGCTTTGCGGGGCGGTGAGGTTGGTGAACGAGGAAATCTCGTCCCACCGGGCGGCGAAGCCTTCCACGGTGCGCTCGCCTTCCGGCAGCCACACGGCGTCGTTCATCACGGTCCACGAGGAGTGGTAGCCGCCTGCGCCCGCGCCGACGATTGCGTTGGTCGGGGCGTCCTCGCTGACGAGGTAGAGCGCGGCAGGAACCACGTTGACCGGGTCGAACAGCTTGAATGCTTCTTCCGGGAACAGGTCGGCGGTCATGCGGGTGCCCGCGACCGGCGACAGGGTGTTGACGCGGATGTTGTACTTGCCGCCTTCGAGCTGGAGCGTCTTGGTCAGGCCGGCAAGGCCGAGCTTGGCCGCGCCGTAGTTGGCCTGGCCGAAGTTACCGAACAGGCCGGTCGACGAAGCGGTCATCAGGATGCGGCCATAGGCCTGCTCGCGCATCAGTTCCCAGCATGCCTTGGTGACGAAGGCCGAGCCGGTCAGGTGCACCTTCAGCACGAACTCGAAGTCTTCCGGGCTCATCTTGGCGAAAGTCTTGTCGCGCAGCACGCCTGCGTTGTTGATCAGCACGTGGACGCCGCCCCATTTCTGCTTGGCGTCAGCGACCATCTTTTCCATCTGCTCGTATTCGGTCACCGAGCCGCCGTTCGACATGGCTTCGCCGCCCATGGCCTCGATTTCCTCGACCACCTTCAGCGCCATGTCGGAATGGCCGGTGCCGTCACGCGAACCGCCGAGGTCGTTGACCACGACCTTCGCTCCGCGGCGGGCCAGCTCGAGCGCATATTCACGGCCCAGGCCGCCGCCGGCGCCGGTAACAATGGCAACCTTGTCCTTGAACGAAATGGTCATGGGGAAGTCCTCCTGAAAGACGTTGGTCCGGGTGTCGCGGGCTTTACGCGCCCGTCAAGCTGGCGGCTGCGTGGCACTTTCACTGGTGCGTTGCAACACGCAATTCGGTTACATCGG
>JAHDXX010000195.1:0-966 GCA_023384025.1 Sphingomonadaceae bacterium | reverse complement strand
CCGTGGGGGGGGGGTGGGGGGGGCGTGGACCACGCCCACCCGGATGCTGAACCCCCACCCCTAGCCCCTCCCCAAGGGGAGGGGGACTGGGGAGTGAATGCTCACTTCAACCCAGACGCTCGAGCGCCGGGATGAGGCCGTGGAAGGAATCGATCACGGCGTCGCCACCGAGCTCGTGCGGCGGCTTGTCGCAATAGCCGTAGGCGGCGACCACCACCGGCACGCCAGCACCCCTGGCGGCGGCGACATCGTAGGTGCTGTCGCCGACAAAGGCGAACCTGCCACCTCCGCAGCGGGCACGTGCCTCGATCACCGGGTCGGGCAGGGGCTTGGCGCGGAACTTGCCGTCCGGCCCCTTGCCCATGGAATCGCCGCCGATGATCGTCACGAACCGCTCGCTCAGGCCAAGCTGGCCGAGCAACGAGGTGGCGAAGGCTTCGAACTTGTTGGTCACCACGGCCAGCTTGACGCCGTGCGAGGCGAGCCTGTCCATCGCCTCCAGCGCGCCGGGGTAGGGCACGGTGTGGACCGCGTTGTTCTCGGCATAGAAACGCAGCATCTGCTTGTAGAGCGCGTCGAACTCGGGTTCGGGCAGCCCGCCCTGCGCTTCGACCGCGCGGGCCAGCATGATCTTTGCCCCGCCGCCGATCAGGTCTTTCGAGCTTTCGACCGACACTTCGCTCAGCCCGCCGAGGCGCAGCGCGTGGTTCACCGCCGCACCAAGATCACGGAAAGTGTCGCACAGGGTGCCATCAAGGTCGAAACCGACAGCGCTGAAGGGAAATGTGCTCATCCCCCGCGCGGTGGCCGATGATTCTTCAAACGGCAAGCATTTGGTGGCAAGGCGCTAACCATGAACCAGATCGCTGCCGTCATCCTCGCCGCGGGCAAGGGCACGCGCATGAAATCCTCGCTGCACAAGGTGCTGCACCCGATCGCGGGCAGGCCGATGCTCGACCACCTGAT
>JAHDXX010000194.1 GCA_023384025.1 Sphingomonadaceae bacterium | reverse complement strand
TGGCTGACATGAAGGGCGGGATCGCGGTGATCCTCCACGCGCTTGCCGCGTTCGAAGCCAGCCCCGATGCCCACCGCCTCGGCTATGACGTGCTGCTCAATTCCGACGAGGAGACCGGCAGCCTTTCGTCAGCCCCGCTGATCGAGCGGCTGGCGCAGGGCAAGTATGCCGCGCTGACCTACGAACCCTCCGCCCTGCCCGACGGCACATTGGCCCATGCCCGGGGCGGGAGCGGGAACTACTCGCTGGTGATTACCGGCCGGTCCGCCCACGCCGGGCGCAACCCGCAGGACGGGCGCAACGCCATCGTCGCCGCCGCCGCGCTGACGCTGGGCCTGAAGGCACTCCAAAGCGAGGAATGCCCGGTCAACCCGGCGCGGATCGACGGCGGCGCGGCCAACAACGTGGTGCCCGACCACGCCGTGCTGCGGTTCAACATCCGCCCCAAGAGCCCCGCCGCCGCCGACATGTTCGAAGCCGGCCTCGCCGCGCTGATCGGCGAAGTGCAGCAGGCGCACGAGGTCCACATCCACCGCCACGGCGGCGTCACCCGCCCGCCCAAGCCGGTCGACCGGCGCGCGCAGAAGCTGTTCGACCTCGTCCGCGACTGCGGCGCGCGGCTCGGCCAGACGATCGGCTGGCAGCCATCGGGCGGGGTGTGCGACGGCAACAACATCGCCGCCTGTGGCATTCCCGTGGTCGACACCATGGGCGTGCGCGGCGGCGCGATCCATTCGCCTGACGAGTACCTGATCGTACCGTCCTTGTCCGAGCGCGCCGCCTTGAGCGCGCTTGTGCTGCAATCGCTTGACCAGGGGGACCCGCTGTGACTTTTCGCCTGCGCGCCGCGCATTCAAACGATCTCGAGCCGCTCTACGAAATGGCCAAGCTGACCGGCGGGGGCTTCACCAACCTGCCGCCCGATCGCAAGGCGCTGGGCCGCAAGCTGGAGCGCGCCGCCGCTGCCTTCGAACGCGATGACGACCAGCTCGCGGACGACCAGTTCGTGCTGGTGCTGGAGAACACCGAGACCGGGCACGTGCGCGGCACCTGCCAGCTGATGAGCATGGTCGGGCAGCAATGGCCGTTCTATTCCTACCGCAAGACCACGCTGACCCAGCATTCGCAGGAGCTTGACCGCACGGTGCGCGCGGAAATGCTCAGCCTGGTGACCGATCTGGAAGGGTCGAGCGAAGTCGGCGGCCTGTTCCTCCACCCCAACGAGCGCGCCGGCGGGCTCGGCCTGTTGCTCGCGCGCAGCCGCTACCTGTTCATCGCGATGCACCGCGCGCGGTTCGCCGACCGGGTGCTGGCCGAGCTGCGCGGGATCATCGACGAGCGCGGCGGCTCGCCGTTCTGGGACGGGGTCGCCGGGCGCTTCTTCGGGATGGGGTTCCAGGAAGCGGACTATTTCAACGCGATCAACGGCAACCAGTTCATCGCCGATCTCATGCCCAAGCACCCGGTCTATATTGCCATGCTCAGCGACAGCGCACGCGAAGTGATCGGCGTGCCTCACCCCACCGGCCGCGCCGCGATGCGGATGCTGGAAGACGAGAACTTCGCGTTCGAAGGCTATCTCGACATCTTCGATGGCGGCCCGACCATGCTCGCCCGCACCGACCAGGTGAAGAGTGTGGCCCAGGCGGCCCGGGCCACAATCGGTTCAACCGCGCTCGAACGGGGTGAGAAAGCGCTGATCGCGACCGGGCGTCTGGCAAATTTCCGCGCCTGCTACGGCGCGCGCGAACTGGGCGAGGACGGCACGGTCGCGATCGACGCCAGCACCGCCGACCTGCTCGGCGTGGGCGAAGGCGACGAGGTGTGGAGCGTGCTGCGCTAGTCGCCAATGCCCCGTTCGTGTCGAGCGAAGTCGAGACACGGTCTGCACACGGGTTCTCGACTTCGCTCGAACCGAACGGATGCTGGAAATGGGCTTAACCGAAATCAACTTCGACGGCATCGTCGGCCCCAGCCACAACTATGCCGGGCTCAGCCTCGGCAACCTCGCCAGCGCGAGCCACAAGGGCGACCCATCGTATCCGCGCGCAGCTGCGTTGCAGGGGCTGGCGAAGATGCGGCACAACATGGGGCTAGGCCTCGCACAGGGCTATTTCCTGCCCCTGCCCCGCCCCAACGGAGACCTGCTGGCCCGGCTGGCGGTCGATGACACGGCGGAGCGGGCGCTGCTCGCCGCGGCATGGTCGGCCAGCTCGATGTGGACCGCCAATGCCGCCACCGTCAGCCCCGCGCCGGATACGGCGGACGGGCGCTGCCACCTGACCCCGGCGAACCTGTCGACCATGCTTCACCGGGCGCAGGAATGGCCCGATACCAAACGCCAGCTCGAACTCGCCTTTGCCGACACGCGCCACTTCGCGGTCCACGACGCGATCCCGGGCAGCCTCGGCGACGAAGGCGCGGCCAACCACATGCGCCTATGCGAAAGCCACGATGCGCCCGGCGTCGAGGTTTTCGTCTACGGTCGGCAAGGCGGCGAATTCCCCGCCCGCCAGCACGAGCAGGCCAGCCGCGCGGTCGCCCGCCTGCACGGGCTCGATCCGGCGCGTGCGGTGTTCATCGAGCAGAACCCGGCAGCGATTGCGGCGGGCGCGTTCCACAACGATGTCGTCTCGGTCGCCAATGGCACCGTGCTGTTCACCCACGAATTCGCCTTTGCTGACCAGCATGGCGCCTATGAATCGATCCGCAAGGCGTTCCCCGCATTGGAGGTGGTCGAGGTTCCGGCAAGCGCCGTCAGTCTTGAAGACGCGATCCGCAGCTACCTGTTCAACGCACAGTTGCTCACCCTGCCGGACGGCTCGATGGCACTGATCGTGCCCGAGGAGTGCCGCGACAACCCGCGCGTATGGGGCTGGTGCGAGCTGATGCTGGCAGGAAATGGCCCGATCCGGCAGGTCATCCCGGTCGACGTGCGCCAGTCGATGGCCAACGGCGGCGGCCCTGCATGCCTGCGCCTGCGCGTAGTGGCGGACCCGGCAACCGTCGACCCGCGCTTCCTTTTGAGCGAAAGCAGGGCCGACGCGATCGAGCAGTGCATCGCGGCGCACTGGCCCGAGCAGATCGACCCGGCGGACCTTGGTTCGCCTGCGCTGGCGGCAACGGTGCGCGACGCGCGCCTGTCCCTGCTTGAAACACTGGGCCTGCACGAATTGGGTTAATGCGCTTGCCCCCCTGTCGGCAGGGCTTACAATTGCTTCCGGATTAACCATCGCGACCCGCGCAAATCCGCCACTGGCATGGTGCTTGCGCTGGAGCATGTTAACGAGAGGAAGCACAGATGCTGGGCAAGGTGAGGAGGCTGTTCGTCATCAAGACGAAATGGGAAGCCTACCTTATCATCTACGCCCTGGCGCTGGGCGCGATGGACCGGGGCAGCCATTACCTGACGCAATATCCCGGCTGGGGCGGCTGGCTGCTGATGGCCGCCTGCAGCGGCGCGGTGTTCCTCGGCGGCGCGAAGATCCTCGATGCGTTGCGCTATGAGCGGGAACGGACGGAACCTTAGTTATCTCACGCAAAGCATGTCCTGAGCTTGTCGAAGGGACACAAAGATGTCTCGCGATGAGGAACTGGAGCAGATTGCGGCGAGCGTGGTCGATGTGGGCTTTCATTTGCATCGGACCTTCGGTCCCGGTTTATTGGAAAGCGCTTACGAGCAATTGCTATTTGCTGATCTGACTGAGCGAGGTTACCGCGTCAGTCGTCAAGTGTCGGTCCCCTTGCGTTACAAGAGCATTGTGATCGAGAACGCTTTCAAGGTCGATCTTCTTATCGAGAACCAGTTGGTCGTGGAGCTGAAGTCGGTCGAGAAACTGATCCCGCTCCACGGCAAGCAGGTGTTGACATACCTGCGTGTGATGAATCTCCCGCTCGGCCTCCTGATGAACTTTGGCGAAGCCACATTCAAATCAGGTGTCCGAAGGGTCGCCAACGACTACCACGCGCATTAGCATGCGCTGACATCTTTGTGTCTTTGTGTGAGAAAATAAAGGTGGGGCGGTTCTGTTGCTAGGCCCGCCCCGAGCCCCCGGTATCCGTTCTGTTGCCCGGTCGGTCCAACCGCGCTTTTTAGCTTTGTAATATCAGGGCGTTAGCCCATCAATTACGCGGCGATTGCGAGTGCTTCGTTATCGTTGGCACTTATGGGTTTTGAGCCTTATGCGGGTTACTCAGCCCGGGCGAAAACAGTGCTTTTCAACACACGTCGATCCTGGTTCGGCCCCGTCATCGCCCCCGACATCGAGAGCGGTGGTGGAGCCGCCGGGTACTGCCCCCGGGTCCGCTGTGCCTATTGCACACCGCAATTTATCGCCATAGCCCACACGAATGCGGGCGCGACCTATATAGGCCGCGCCCGCTTAATGTGAAGTGACTAAGGTGACCCGCGTTACTTCTTCAGCAGGTCCCGGATCTCTGCCAGCAGTTCGACCTCGCTCGGGCCGGCGGGCGCTTCTTCCGGCTTCGCCATGACCTTGTTCGCCTGCCGCACCAGCAGGAAGATCACGAAAGCGAGGATCAGGAAGTTGATCACTGCGGTCAGGAACGCGCCGTAGCCGATCATCGCGGCACCCGCTTCCTTGAGCGCGGCATAGTCGGTCATCGAGCCGGTGTAGCCTTCCGGCGCGCTGAGCAGGATGAACTTCGAGCTGAAGTCGACCCCGCCGAAAATCGCCCCGACCAGCGGCATGATGATGTCGGCGGTCGGCGAGGTCACGATCGTGCCGAACGCCCCGCCGATAATCACTGCGACCGCCAGGTCGATAACGTTGCCCTTGGCGATGAACGCCTTGAATTCTGATAGCATATCCAGCCCTCCCCAAGGGGTTGTTCCCCAACGGCTTCCTGCCACCATGACGTCACTTTGCCAAGAGACCGCTTTCCGCGAATCCTTGAAATGCGCCGCAGCTGTGCTAGCTATGCAATACAGATACCGGTCGCCGCATTCCGCGCCGACCTCATGCGGAGTACCCTTGTCGATGAACTGGAAATCCGTCCGCCGTTTCGGCCTCGTCGCTCTCGCCTCGCTTGGCCTTGCTGCCTGCGGTGTAAACTCGGTCCCGACCAAGGAAGAAGCAGCCAAGGCCCAGTGGGGCAATGTCGAAACCGCGCTGCAGCGCCGCGCCGACGTGATCCCCAATCTCGTCGCCGTGGTCCAGGCCGCCGCGATCTCCGAACAGAACATCCTGCAAGGGGTGATCGATGCACGCGCCCGCGCCACGTCGATCAACATCACCACCGATGACCTGTCGAACCCGGAAGAGTTCAAGAAGTTCAACGACGCGCAGAACCAGCTGACCCAGGCACTGGGCCAGCTGCGCACCGTGGTGGAGAACTACCCGCAGCTCGCCAGCCAGCCGCGCTTTGCCGACCTGATGGTGGCGATCGACGAGGCCAACAACCTCATCAACACCGAGCGGGTCCGCTACAACGAGGCCGCGCGCGACTACAACACCGAGATCCGCACCTTCCCGAGCACGGTCGCCGCCAACGTGATCTACGGCTCCGAACCGCTCGCGTACTTCGAAGCGGACGAAGCAAGCAAGGCCAACCCGACCGTCGACATGAGCGGCATCACCGGCCAGCCGGCTGCGGGCGCTGCTCCGGCCGCCGCACCGGCCAGCAACGACAACGCGGAAGGCCAGGCCCCGGCAGCGGCCGCAAACTGAGGTGAACCGCATACTCGCAGCCTTGCGGGTCCTCCTGCTGGCACTGGCGGCGGCGCTCATGCCCACCGCCGTGTTGGCACAGGACTACCCGCCGGTCCCCACCGGGCCGGTCTATGACGGGGCGGACATTCTCTCGCCCGCGACCGAGGCGGCGCTC
>JAHDXX010000193.1 GCA_023384025.1 Sphingomonadaceae bacterium | reverse complement strand
GCGCCCTCAAGCGCCGGGCGGCGGACGTCCGCTGACTCGCAGTTCGCAATCCTGAATTTCCGTTCGCCCTGAGCTTGTCGAAGGGCCGCCCTTCCTTCGTGTGTTGCGCCAAGAAGCATTACGGTGCTTCGACAAGCTCAGCACGAACGGGACAAGAGAAGGTTGGCCGACACGAAAAACCCCGCCCGGCCGGAGGAATGGCCGAGCGGGGCAAGTGGGCGCTGCGCTGGTGGGGGTGCAGGGTGCGCAGCGCCGCGGGGAACCGGGATCAGGCGGGCAGGAACACGCCGTCGGTTACGTGGATGACCCCGTTCGAGGTCTTCACATCGGCCTGGGTCACGGCAGTCGCCCGGCCCGCGGCATCAGTAATCACGATGGTGTCGCCCGAGAGGCGTGCGGTCAGCTTGCCGCCCGCAACCGTGGTGATCGTCGCCTTGCCGCCGTGCTTCTTGATCAGGGCGAGCAGGTCAGAGCTGGTCACCTTGCCTGCTACCGCGTGGTAAGTAAGGATGCCGGTCAGCGTGCCCTTGTTCTCAGGCTTGACCAGCGTCGCGACAGTGCCATCGGGCAGTTTGGCAAAGGCGGTGTCGGTCGGCGCGAACACCGTGAACGGCCCGGGGCCGGACAGCGTCCCGGCGAGATCGGCGGCGGTCACGGCGGCGACCAGCGTGTTGTGCACGCCGGTGCTCTGCGCCACCTGGACGATATTAGGCTGCGCCATCGCAGCGCTCTTGTGGTTGTGCGCCAGCGCCGGGGCCTGGGCGGTCACGGCAAAAGTGCCCATGGCGGCAACAGCGGCCAGAGCGGCGGCGCGGAACGTGGTAATCTTCGGCATCGGTAACTCCTCTTTCGCGAACCAGCCCCGTCCTGCTGTTCGTGTGGAGTTACGAGACCGCCATGGCCCCGGATGCACCTTGCTCGCGAAAATTTATCCGACCGTGCGGAAGGCCCCTTGCGCCACCACCGGCCCGGCGGCCTGCCCCACCGGCTTGCCGCCGAGCGGTTCGCGCGTGAGCACCATCTGCGCGCCGTCCTGGATGAGATCGGCCAGATCGGGGTCAAGCGCCATGCTGGCTTCACGGCCTGGCCGGACGACACCCAGCGAGCGCAGCTCGCCCTGTGGCGGGACCAGCCACAGCTCGTGATCGTGCACGCCGTCAGCAGTCAGCCCGCTGGCCGAAATCAGCATCTCCTGCCGGTCGGGCAAGTAGGTGACGCCCAGCCGCAGCGGGGTGTCGCCAATCGGGATTGAAGCGACCAGCGGGCCGGGAAGCGCAGGCTCGGCGGGGCCGGGTGCGGGCTGGAGCACCAGCAGCGCAACAGAGCCGACCGCCGCCATCGCCGCGCCCGCAGCCGCGCGCTGCCAGAAACGCAGCCGGGCTTGCAGCGACACGACTTCGCCGCCCGGAGCAGTCTCTATTTCCGCCGCGATGCGCTGCCACAGCGCTTCGTCTGGCACCGCACCGCCGATCTCGTCGAGCAGCGGAGCAAGGCGGCTTTCCCAGAACGCCACTTGCGCCGCGAAATCCGGTTCATTCGCCATCCGCCCGCGCGCGGCGAGCAGGTCCTCGCCTTCGAGCAGGCCGAGGGCGTATTCGGCGGCAAGCTGGTCGCGTTCGGTCATTCCGCGCCCTCCAGACAGGTCTTGAGCCGTTGCATCCCGCGCCGGATCCAGCTTTTCATCGTGCCCAGCGGCACGCCCTGCGCTTCGGCGAGATCGGCATAAGTACGCCCGTCGAAGAATGCGGCGCGGATATTGTCACGCTGGTTGTCGTCCAGCTCGCCGAGGCAATGGTGCACGCGGGCCTTGCGTTCGGCATCGATCAGCAGGTCTTCCGCCAGCGGAGCAGCATCAGCGACCTCCGCTGCTGCTTCGAGCGGAGCGGCCTCGCGCTGGACCCGGCCCGAGCGGAGCCGGTCGATCGCGCGGTTGCGCGCGAATACGGCCAGCCACGCAATCGGGCTCGCCCGCTGCGGGTCGTACCGGTCCGCCCGGCGCCACAGATTTACGTAGACTTCCTGCAACGCGTCTTCGGCCTCCTTCCGGTCGCCCAAGATACGCAGGCAGATCCCGAAAAGCTTCACCGAAGTCATGCGGTAGACCTGCTCCAGCGCGGCGCGGTCACCGCCAGCGAGGCGCGCCATCGCAGCCTTGAGCTGTTCGCGCGCCTGGTCTGTCGCCGCTGTCACGTCAGCACCCTGTCCTGCATCCGCTCTCGCGCACAATCTGAAGGGTGACATGGCCGATGCGGTGATGATCGGCAAGTTCGTGCGCGATGTCATGCAGGAAGGCATCGCCGGGATGGCCCTGCGGCATGACGAGATGCGCGGTCAGCGCGGTTTCCGTGGTGCTCATCGGCCAGATGTGGAGGTCATGCACGGCCTCCACCCCGCTCTGGCCCGCCAGATAGGCGCGCACTCCGTCCTCGTCGATGCCGCGGGGCACGCTGTTGAGGGCCATGCGCAGGCTGTCGCTCGCCAGCCCCCAGGTTCCCCAGGCGATCACCGCCACGATCACCAGACTGGTGGCGGGATCGATCCATTGCAGCCCGGACAGCAGGATCGCGGCCCCGGCGATGACCACGCCGAGCGAGACGAGCGCATCGGCGGCCATGTGCAGGAAGGCCCCGCGAATGTTGAGATCGTCGTGCCGCCCGCGCAGGAACAGCAGTGCGGTCGCCGTGTTGATGGCGATGCCGATGCCGGCGACCACGATCATGGTCATGCCTTCGACCGGCGCGGGATCAAGCAGGCGCCGCACGGTCTCGATCAGGATCGCCCCGATCGCCACCAGCAGCAGCGCGGCATTGGCGAGGGCGGCAAGGATGGTCGAGCTCTTGTAGCCATAGGAATAGCGCGCCCGCGCCGGGCGCTTCGCGGCCACGCTGGCACCCCATGCGAGCACCAGCGCCAGCACGTCGGACAGGTTGTGCCCGGCGTCTGCCACCAGTGCCATCGAGCCGGAGAGGAAACCGTATGTCGCCTCGACCACCACGAACGCGGTGTTGAGGACAATGCCGATCAGGAAAGCCCGGCCATGGTCGGTCGGGCCATGGTCATGGCCGTGCGCGCGGCCGTGCGCATGGGAATGCCCGTGGTCATGATGATGATGCGCCCCGCCCATGGCTTCAGTCGTACACGCAGGCGTCGAGCCCGTCACGCCGGACCACGCCCATCCGCGCGGCGATGGTGTTGCCGTAGCGGCGGGTAAATCCGGTCGGGTTGGTGACCGAGCGCTTCTTGGGGAGCGGCAGTGCGGCCGCCATCCGTGCAGCCTCGATCCGGCTCAGGCTGGCGGCGGACTTGCCGTAATAGCGCTGCGCCCCGGCTTCGGCGCCATAAGTGCCGATGCCGGTCTCGGCGACGTTGAGATAGACCTCCATGATCCGCCGCTTGCCCCACAGATGCTCGATCAGGAAGGTGAACCAGGCTTCGAACCCCTTGCGCACGTAACCGCCGCCCTGCCACAGGAACACGTTCTTGGCGGTCTGCTGGCTGATGGTGGAGCCGCCCCGGATGCGACCGCCCTTGGCGTTACGTTCGATCGCGGTCTGGATGGCTTCGGCGTCAAACCCGCTGTGCTCGCAGAACTTGCCGTCTTCCGCCGCGATCACCGCAGTGACCAGGTTGCGGTCGATATTGCTGAGGCTTTCCCAGTCCTTGGTAATGCCGTTTTCGTCCATCAGCATGGTCGCGGTGACGGGCGGGGGGACAAACCGGAACAGGAGGACAAGCGCCAGGCTCAGTCCGACGAACCAGACGGCGATCTTGACCAGGACCCTCATCACGCGGAGCATGGCCCACGCCTAGCGGTGAACGCAGGCCAAGGGAATGCTTTCGATGCGGGCGCGCGCATGTTGTCCGAAACTTCCTATCTTTGCCGCTCCGCTGGCTGGTAAGGCGAAATTAACGACGAGGAGTTTCAGCCATGACCAAGCATCTGTGGTGCTGGGGCGACATCATCAATCCCGAACTGGCGGAAAAGGCCCTGTGCGCCGAAGCCGCCCGCGAAGAGGGTCGCGCGCGCAAGCACGCCAACGATACCCGCGAAGCCAAGCCGGATCCGGTCGCAGCTTAGGGTCAGGACCCTGCGCCATCGCGCGCGCTGACCGGCTCGGCCAATTGCCGGCTCCCGATATCTATCCCCATGCCGCAGCAGGATCATGCCGCTTGCAGGCTCGCCCTGCGCATGCTTTCAAGGTCGGAGCACCGGAAAACACGGCAAGGGGGACTCGATAATGCGCATTGTAAAGCTGGCGGCGGCCATGGTGGCTCTGGCATCTGTCCCGGCGAATGCGGATCCGGGTCAGGTCTCAGCCGCCGTGAAGGCGGATTACGACGGCTACCTCGACGATCTGTTCGTCCATTTCCACCAGAACCCGGAACTTTCGTTCCTCGAGACCGAGACCGCCAAGCGGATGGCGGCAGAACTGCGTGCCGCGGGGCTTGAGGTCACCGAAGGCGTCGGCGGCACCGGCGTGGTCGGGATGGTCCGCAACGGTGCCGGCCCGCTGATCCTCTTGCGCGCCGACATGGACGGCCTGCCGCTGCCGGAAAAGACCGACCTGTCTTATGCATCGAAGGCCGTGCAGACCGGGCAGGACGGCAAGGACTATCCTGTGATGCACGCCTGCGGCCACGACGTGCACATTACCTCGATGGTCGGCACCGCGCGCCAGCTGATGGCGATGAAGGGCCGCTGGTCCGGCACGCTGATGTTTGTCGTGCAGCCCGCCGAAGAGCGCGTTGGCGGGGCCAAGGCCATGCTGGAAGACGGACTGTACGACCGGTTCGGCAAGCCGGACTTTGCGCTCGCCTTCCATGTCGCTTCAGCCCTGCCGACCGGCAAGATTACCGCTTCGGAAGGCATCCAGTATTCGAGCGCGGATTCGGTCGACATCATGGTCCCGGGCATCGGTGCGCATGGGGCCAGCCCGCACATGGGGCGTGACCCGGTCTATATTGCGTCACAGATCGTCACGGCGATGCAGTCGATCGTCAGCCGTGAAGTGATGCCGCTGTCGCCTGCGGTGATTACCGTGGGCGCTTTCCATTCGGGGACGAAGCACAACATCATCTCCGATCGTGCCGATCTGCAGCTGACGGTGCGCGCCAACGACGAGGCGACCCGCGCGCAATTGCTGAAGGCAATCGAGCGTGTCGCGGTGAACATAGGCAAGGCCCATGGCCTCCCCGATGACATGCCGGTGCAGGTCACCGTGTCCGAAGGCACGCCGGTCACCAATAACGATCCGCAGCTTGCCCGCCGGCTCAACGCGGCCCTCAAGCGCGACCTGGGTGAAGCGGTATTCGAGCCGTGGGTGCAGGAGGGGATGGGGGCGGAAGACTTCGCCTTTTTCGTGGCGGAGGATCTCGGTGTCCCGGGGTACTATTTTGCGGTCGGTGGCACGCCCCAGGCAGCATTCGACGCAGAAGCGAAGGGTGGCCCCGCGGTTCCTTCGCACCATTCGCCACTGTTTAAGATTGCCCCGCGCGAAAGCGTGACCCTGGGCACCGAAGCCATGATCGCGGCAGTGCTGGAGCTTGCCCCCAGGTAGCCAGATACGAAAAAGGCCGCCGCCCTAACCGGGGCGGCGGCCTGTTTTTTGGAACTGGAACTCGCTCAGATCGCCGCGACCAGCCGCTCGCCCGCGATCCGCATCATCGCCTTCTGCAGCTTTTCGAATGCGCGCACTTCGATCTGGCGGATGCGTTCGCGGCTGACGTCGTAGACCTGCGACAGTTCCTCGAGCGTCTGCGGGTTGTCCGTCAACCGGCGCTCGGTCAGGATATGGCGCTCGCGCTCGTTGAGGCTGCTCATCGCTTCGGCGAGCATGGCGTGGCGCAG
>JAHDXX010000192.1 GCA_023384025.1 Sphingomonadaceae bacterium | reverse complement strand
TGTCGGGGTCGCGGTAAAGCGTGACCGAGCGCGATTGCGGCTGCGAGGCGTCGACCACCTCGCGTGCGTGCACCGGCGGTGCCATGGCCACCAGCGCCAGCAGGATGGGGATCAGGCGCATCGCCCGCGCCCCGTCAGTACCGCGTCTCGTAAGTCACACGGATCGCCCGTTCGCCCTCGGCCGGAACGGACACGACCCACTTGCGCCGGTCGAAGTTGAGCTGCTCGCCCTTCACGTCCTCGCTGACGATCCGGTAGTCGTAGCCCCACCAATACCTGCCCAGCCCCGACTGGACGAGATCGACCTCGACCGGCGTCGCCTTGGCGTTGGTCAGCTTGTAGCGCATCGTGGTGCGGTAGAAAGTCTTGGGTCGTTCGACCTCGACCTGTTCCACGACCTCGCCATCGCGGATCACGCGATAGCGGACGGACTTTTCCCAATCGGCAGCGGTAATTTCCTCACGCTTCTCGACTTCGCCCTGGACGAAGATGTCGAACGCGTCACCGGTGCGCAGGCTGAGCTCGCTGCCCATCGGGGTGTGGCCAATGCCGTTTTCGCCGATGAACTGGGGTGAGCCCTTGCGGTCACGCTGGTAGAACCGAACCGTCCCGGCCGGCAAGGCGTCACCCAGCCCCTGGTCGCGCGCGGTCGAGAAAGCGATCTCGCTGCTGACCGGCACGGGCTGGCTATCGTTGTTCATCCAGTAGACCTCGCGCCGGTAGACCTTCTTTGCCGGCACTGCCTGAACATCGAGGAAGCTGACCTGCTTGGTCTGCGCGTTGGCGATCGTCGTCCGCCCGGAGATCGGATAGAGGTAGAAGTCGCCCAGCTGCTCGCGGCCCGAATTCTGCGTGCCCGCGCGGACCATGCCATTGTTGCCACGCCGACCTCCACCATTGGGGCTGCCCGCCACCAGCAGGGTATCAGCACGGTGGAAGGTGGTGCCGGTATTGTTGGTCAGCGTGACCCAGCCCTGCATGTCGATCGTGCCCTTGGCTTCGTCATAGAGCGCGACATAGTCGGCGCTCCAGCCAAGGCCGGGGGTGAGGTAGCGGATCGACGCAGGCCGGGTGCCCGCCCGGCTGCTCTGGACATTCACCGACAGCGTCGGGCGGGCGCGCAGGTTGGGCGGCACCCGGTCAAAGATCACGCGCACCGGCAGGCCGTCGTCACGCAGCACTTCGATCCGGTCGCCGATCTGGACGACGACCCCGCCCGCAGTGGAGAGCACCTTGGCCCGCTCGCGCGTCTCGACCCCGGTGGCAGGGTTGGTCCGCAACAGGGTGACAGTCTGGCCGATCGCCTTTTCCATCATCTTGGTCGGCGTCAGCAGGTCGAAATCGAAATTCTGCTCGGCGATGGTGGTATCGGCGGCATAGAAGCTGAGCGTTTCGGGCCGGATCTGGGACGAGACATCGGGAAACTCGATCCGGCTCGCACCTTGCGCAATCGCCAGCTGGCGCACGTCCTGCACCAGCGCCTGGTTGTTGTTGTAGATGGTGACCGCGACATCGCCCTGGGCCGTCGCGTCCGGATCCCCCGCCGACTGCGCCTGCGCCAGACCCGAGGCTGCGAGCAGGGCAATCCCGGCAAGCTTGCGCCCATTGATCCCGAACCGTGCCATATGTCCCTCCCCGGCAGCTTCCGGCGACATTTGTCCGCCCGGAGCGATGTATCGCGCATGAACGATACATTATCTCATTTAGGTCGCCCCGCCATGACCATGGCGACCTTCTCGCCAATTTGCTGGACGTTGAAGGGCTTGGCAAGGAAATGCATGTTTTCCATGTCGATTTCGTCACGAAGCTGAGCCTCGGCATAGCCCGACATGAACAGGAAGGGCAGGTCCGGGCGGACCTTGCGAATGGCGCGTGCCATCGCCGGGCCGTCCATGCCCGGCATGACCACATCGGACACGACCAGATCGAAGGCCCCGCCATTGGCGACAGCGGCGAGACCTTCTTCACCGTCGCTGGCCGTCACCACTGTAAACCCGGCGCGCACGAGCGCGCGCTCTGCAACGGCGCGCACCATGTCCTCGTCCTCCACCAGCAGTATCCGCCCGCCGCCTGACCAGTCGGACGTTGGCCGCTCGGGCTCGCTTCGCGCTGGCGCGGCTACCGGCCCGCGGTGCACCGGCAGGTAAACGGTAAAGCGCGCGCCTTCCGCAGCCCCGCCCGGCCCAGCCACGTTGTCGGCAAAGATGAACCCGCCGGATTGCTTGACGATACCGTATACGGTGGAGAGGCCCAGCCCGGTGCCGCCCATCGAGCCGCCCTTGCCCTGCTCCTTGGTCGTGAAGAACGGTTCAAAGATCTTGCCGATGGCTTCCGGCGGAATACCCCCGCCGTTGTCCTGCACCACCAGCACTGTGTAATCGTCGGGCGGCAGGATGTCGTTCGCCTGCTTGCGGATGTCGCCCGCAGTCACCCGCCGGGTTGACAGGACCACCCGCCCCTTGCCTCCGCCGCGCGAATGGATCGCGTCGCGGGCGTTGACCGCCAGGTTGACGATCACCTGCTCGAGCTGCTGCGGGTCGGCCCGCACCGGCCCCAGATCGCGGTCGTGCCGCACCCGCAGCTCGATCTTCTCGCCCAGCAGCCGCTTGAGCAGCTGGCTCACCTCGCTCACCACGTCGGGCAACTGGAGCACTTCGGGACGAAGAGTCTGTTGTCGGCTGAAAGCAAGCAACTGCCGCGTCAGGCTGGCGGCGCGGTTGGTGTTGGCCCGGATCTGCTGGATGTCGTCGTAATCACTGTCGCCCGGGGTATGCCGCAGCAGCATCAGATCGCAATAGCCGAGGATGGCGGTCAGTACGTTGTTGAAGTCGTGCGCTACGCCGCCTGCCAGCTGGCCAACCGCCTGCATCTTGGTCGCTTGTGCCACTTGCCGCTTGAGCCGCGTTTCCTCGCTCGAATCGACCAGGCTGAGCAGCACCGCCGCCTCGCCCAGCCCGCGCACCCCGGCGAGGCCGAGCGAGGCCGGCTCTTCCGGATTGGCTCGCAACCGCACTGCAACGTCGCCACTGGCAGCCGACCCCTTGCCATAACGGCGCACGGCATCGGCCAGCGCGCCCTTGTCTTCCCGCACCACAAGGTCAGAGGGATACTGGGGCAAGTCCTTCTCACCAAGGCCAGCCGCGCGCTTGAACGGGGGGTTGGCGAAGAGGAAGCGACCATCGCGGTCCGTCATCGCCAGACCCAGGGGCAAGGCTTCCAGCAGCGATTCAAGTTGCGGTGTGGCTGCCTGTCCGCCCCCGTCCCAGCTGCCGATGCCGACCCCGCTGTCCACCAGCAACATCAGCGACGGGGCATCGTCCGCCGCGGACTTGCCCCCGTCACCGGCTCCTCCGAGCGGGACCTGCAACAGGGTTTGCGGCGCACCGCGGCGACCTTCGCGGGCGAAGTAGATCCGGTCACGATCATCAGTCCGCAAGTGAGTGACAAACTCCTGCCCGGCCAGCGTCGCCGAAGCATCGCCAACAGCCCGCTCGCCGAACCCGGGTGTGACCGCGCCAATGATCCCGTCCGCCGAAACCGTCGCGGCCTCGATGCCCGATCGCGACAGGAGCAGGCCGAACACCCCGCCCAGCCAGCCGCTCACCGCTTCGGAAAGGTTGTCCTGCCCATGTGGCTGGAGGCGCCAGACCAGGTAGTCATCGCCGCGCCCGGCTCGCGATGCCGACGCGCTCCACCCGCCACTGCCCGTGGCAGCAACCAGCCGTTCGACTTTTCCGGTGCCGTCGCGCCACGCCTCGCGGGCTGCCCGCGCCAGCGCTTCGAGCGACGGGCGGTCAACCGGAAGGTTGGGCGGGGCATGGCTCGTGCCGAACCAGTCACGATAGGCAGAATTGGCACAGACAAGCCGGTTCGCCCGGTCAGTCACGGCCAGCGCCTCACCCTCGCGCTCGATCGCCTCTACCGTCACCGACCAGTCCGGCTGCGCGGCAATTTCGGCACGTCCGGCCGGAAGCAGGCGCAAACCAGCCAGCGCCAGTCCAGCAAGCACGGCAATGGCCCCTGCATAGGCCAGCGCAGTTACCGCGCTGCCGCTGATCCACCACAGCAGCCCGCCCGTAATCGCAAGCGCCCCACCAGCAACGGCCAGCGGCAGCACCCGGTCACGCGCCGAGACAGACCCCGCGAGGTTCATTCGGTCCGGTTTCCAAGCCGCGCATCGAGTGACGACTCCATCCGCTTGAGCCTGCGTGACCATTTGCCCGCCACGATCAGGCGCCACCCGAAGCTGCCGAGCAGGTAGCCGATCGCAGCCGAAAGCACCGCCAGCACCAGGAACCCGAACGCGGTCACACCGGCAACCTCGAACGCCTCGAACACCATGGTCCAGCCGCCATCGGCCATCATGTTGTTGAGAATATCGGTGGTTGCTGCATCCATCTTCAGCACGAACGCGCCGACCCGGTTCGCCACCACCAGCCAGAACGGCAGGGTGAACGGGTTGGTGATGAAAGTGCTGAGCGCCGAGAGCGGCACATTGGCGCGGGTCGGCAAGGCGAGAAATGCGGCAAGGAAGATCTGCCCGACCGGAATGATGAACGCCGCAAACAGGCCGAGTGCGATGCCGCGCGGAACGGACCGGCGGGTGAAACGCCACAGTTCAGGACTGAGGAAGCGGTGCGCAATCGGACGCAGGTACTTGTTTTGCGCCATCTGCTCGCGTGTGGGCATGTGCTTGCGGATCAGGTCGGCCAGCCAGGTCTTGGAGCGCAGGTCGCTCATCGGTCACCCATCTCCGTCATCCGCGCTCGCGCATGATGCGCGCCTTGTCGCGCTTCCAGTCGCGGTCCTTGATGTAGTCTCGCTTGTCCTGGGCCTGACGGCCCTTCGCAAGCGCCAGCTCGACCTTGGCCCGCCCGCGCCCGTTGAAGTAGATGCTCAAGGGAACCAGCGTCATCCCCTTGCGTTCCACCGCGCCGGTCAGCTTGGCGATCTCGCGCTCGTGCAACAGCAGCTTGCGGGGACGCTTGGGTTCGTGGTTGAAGCGGTTGCCATGGCTGAACTCGGGGATGTTGGCGTTGACCAGCCACACCTCGCCGCCGCGTACTTCGGCGTAGGAGTCGGCGATGGTTGCCTCGCCCGCGCGCAGCGCCTTGACCTCGGTCCCCTGCAGCATCAGCCCTGCCTCGAACTTGTCCTCGACGGCATAGTCGAACCGCGCGCGCCGGTTTTCGGCGACGGTCTTCTGCTTGTCGAACGTCTCGGGTTTGGGGCGGGCCATGATGGGGCCGCATGTAAGCGCGCGCGCGCCAATGCGAAAGGGGGTGCTTGCCTTCTTCCCGCAGGCCAAGCACAGTCGGACGAAGGAAGAGGGGAATTTCATGCAGATCAACCGTCGCGGCCTGCTCGCCGCCGCCGCCGCCACGCCGCTCGCCGCCATGATCGGGCCGGGAACGCCTGTCACTGTGATCGAGGCACGCCGGATCGTCACCATGGACAGCGGCCTGCCCCATGCCCGGTACATGGCCGTGGCTGGCGGCATGGTGCTGGGCCTTGGCGAGACCCTTGCCGCGCTCGCCCCGTGGACCGAGGGACGGCAGGTCACGCACGAGCGCCGCTTTGCCGACAAAGTGCTGTTCCCCGGGCTGGTCGACCCGCATATCCACCCCATGCAGGCCGCCGTGATGATGGGCCTGCCGTTCCTCGCACCAGACGACTGGACGCTGCCGTCGGGCCACTGGCCGGGGGTCAACGGTCAGGACGCCTACCGCGCGCGACTGAAGCAGATCATCGCCAGCCGCCCGGAGACGCCGGTGATTGTGTGGGGCCACCACGAGCTGTTCCACGGGCCGATGGACCGCACCGTGCTCGACGCGATCGAGCGCGAACGGCCCGTGTTCGTGTGGCAGCGCAGTTTC
>JAHDXX010000191.1:5607-5971 GCA_023384025.1 Sphingomonadaceae bacterium | reverse complement strand
CAGTGGCCAGTGTGCGCACCTGCGCCTGGCTTTGGGCAACGGTCGAGGCAATGCCGAGCGTGACGACTTCGACCCCGCTCTGCTCCAGCGCGGCGCGGGTGGCAGGCGGCATGAACGCACTGCCGACGACGATATCGGGGTCCAGCGCGAGCACCTCCTCCACTGTTCCGCCGGTTGCCCGGAACGTGCGGGCGAGTGCGAGGTCCATCGATGTGCCCGCCGGATCATGGCTGTAATGCGAGATCGCCAGCAGCCGCTTGCGCGGCAGGATTTCGGCGAGGACCGCATCACTGCACGGATTGAGGCTGACTACGGTGGGGGCACCCCCTGTGGGCGGCACATTCGCCGCCGCGCTGCACCCGGC